>CAMYNE010000042.1:16745-24931 GCA_947259675.1 uncultured Pirellulaceae bacterium | reverse complement strand
AACTCCCCCTCAAGCGGGCGTTGCTGATAGCTTTTTTGAAACTTCGTCGGCGATTTCGACGAATCAGCAAGATTACTGGAAAAAGGCGATTCTTGATGGCCCGGCATCAGCCCTTCAAGACGACTTGCCACACCCCCTCCAAGTCGATTTCGAATCGCGTTAATCTCGTTAATTACGTCCTCTGTCAGTTCAACCGGCAGCGATGACAGGCGATTGTTGTCTTGAGGCAGCTGCCGACTTGGGGTCAACAGCTCAGAAATGTTGGAACTAACTGCGTCCGGTTTCGTCGTAGGAGTGTTGGGTTGCGAGTCTTGAACGGCCGCCGGCAACATCAAGACACAGACGCAACTCCAGCAGCACCAGCGTGAAAACAGCAAGTCAAGAAACAACATTTTGCATCCTTGGCAAAGTGAATTTTGTGAAAGCGATAACTGCACTCTGAGGACTGAATATACGGAATATCGGGATATTGTTGGTACACCAATTATGGCCCATTCCCCCCATCTCGATGGATCGGGCCTTTCAAACCGAATCAGGGCGTTAATCTCGCGAAATAATGTGTTTGTGACTTGTGAAAACACTTTAAAAATTGACACTACCGAGGGCGAATGAGTATTCTGAAGAAGGGCAATTTTTGAAGCTTTTCCTTAAATCTTCGCGACCGAAAATACTTTCCCAATTACCGATGGCGGACAAAGTGCCGCTACATGAACCACTTTGACGGCAATGCCAACGGAGATTCGATGTCTAATCTGATTCGTTTCACTTCAATCGACGATTCCAAACGGCGAAAAATCATCATCGCCGGTGCCTGGATATTGGCCTCCTGCATTTTGATGATGTCAATGTGCGTTTCACTTGCGGCTCAGCAACCTGCTGCCCAAGCAGAAGAAGTTCAAACGATGAAATTTGCCGACGCCTATGACATGAAGAAGCTGGAACTTCAGGAAAAGGCTTCGGAAACAAAAGAGGAAAGTCGTGCGCGGCGTGCCAAAGTGAAAGAAGTAAGGGACAGAATTCGCGCCGCTGAAAAACAGATCAAATTTGCGCTTGAGGGCAGCGGTGATATTTCGTCCGTCCGTAATACGTTCAACGCCTTCATGCCAGGTTACGTTTTCGCTCGTATGACGCAGACAGACAAAGAGACCTTGGCCACGCTTGGCGAAATTCGGGAAGAATTTATTGACGACTACTTATCCGAAAAAGTCCGGGGCGGAGCCCGGCAACGAGTCATTCAAACAACGCTGCCCGTGCTGCAATCAATCGTCAACGGCGACAAATTTGACCGAGCTGTTCGCTTGAATGCCGTTTTGACATTGGGAATGATCGACAGCACGCCCGCGTCACGAAGGACGAATACGCTTCCACAACCGTCCGCCGATGCACTGCGGGTGCTGACCCAGGTTTTCACATCCGACGTTCCCTTGGTTCTAAAAATTGGTGCGCTGTCCGGGATCCAGCGACATGCTGAGATCGATCACCTGCGGACTCAATCGCAAATGGCGGGTGTCAATTCGATCGTCAATGAAGCTTTATCCATTGTCCAAGGCCAAGGGACGGGCTCAGATAACTGGCCGCCGGAAGGAAAATACTGGCTAAAACGCCGATGCATTCAGGTACTTGGATTTCTAGGACAATCTGAAGCTGTTGTCGATGAATTGGTTAAGATCGCAGCCGACAAAGACGAGTCAAAATGGTTACGGTTTGATGCGATTGCCGCACTTGGAAAGATGAAGCTCACCGGAGTCGATGCTCAAAAGGTCGCCAATGTCCCCAAGCTCGTCGGGGAATTCGTAGCGGACTCGCTGGAGTTCGAATCGGTCGACCTTAAGGAAAAACTCGATAATCTAATCGCAACTAACATTCTGTATGATGATGTCGATCTTGAAAAAGAGGGCAACGCTGATAGTGGCAACCGACGGCCAAAACGAAATATTGGTCTCGGTTTCCCAGGTTCCGAGGAACTCACCAACCAGAGTTCAAGCGATAAGGACGAAATCGACTTGGGGCCGCGAGTTGAAATCCCCACGTACCATTTGAACAATTCTCGCCGCAAGGTCAAAATCATCGCCTACACGGCCAAACGCACCTTGGAGTCGGAATCGCTGAAACCGCTTGTCGACGCTGTTTTGGTCGCCAAATTGACGACTGAACTGGGAGACTTTATTGATAATTCTGACGTCGGAATTATCGACCTGTCGACGCTGTTTTGGTCGCCAAATTGACGACTGAACTGGGAGACTTTATTGATAATTCTGACGTCGGAATTATCGACCTTGATGAGGAACCATTTAGTATCGACGAGGACGACCCTCGTTACGAAGAGAAATTGAAGGAAGCCAAGAAACCCAATACGCTCAAAATGGCAGAGTTCTACGGTGCTTCAGCCAAAGACATTCGCCGCCTGTTTGCTTCCGCAAACCAGAACGCAGCTCCTGGCAAACCGGCCGGCGAAGCCGGAGCCGAGAGGCCGTTCTAAGCCAATTTCAAAGTTGATGTCCGCCCCCCTGTGTGCGCGGTTCGCGCGTATGTTTTTAAAATCGATATAAGTCCTTTTTGATCGCGGCCGTCTGTCACGCCAGGTTGAAGATGAGGCTCCCACCGCGTGAACGCGGGGGTTTCCTTCTGGTGAGCGGTTGTTTGTTGGCCAAGTGTCTAGGCTGAAGATGAGACTCCCGGCCGCGTAAACGCGGGGGTCTCCGGTCAGAAGCCGGGTCTCCAGTCAGAAGCCCCCGCGTTTGGCGGCTGGGAGTCTCACCATCAACCTAAGGCCGTAACAAACCACACATTTCAGTAGAAGCCCCCGCGTTTACGCGGCTGGGAGTCTCACCATCAACCTAGCGCCGTAACAACAACACATTTCAGTAGAAGCCCCCGCGTTAACGAGAGATCCTTCACCTCGCTCCACTCGGTTCAGGATGACATCTCCGGCGTCTCGCTTGGGATTGTTCGAACGCGAGATTCTTTCCGGCACGGCGACCAAGGCTCGTTCAGGATGACTCGCTCGTTTTGACTTCCATTTTCCGAGCTTGAACCAAAACAGACACCGCCTGGTAACAACCCAGGATCACGAGTGTGAACGTCAGATCACCCGCAAGCGTCCAGCGGTAAAAAGGAAGGGCGGCAACGAAACACGCGACCAGGCCTTCTATCCCTGGCCCGTACCATTGGCTGAACTGCCAGACGGCCAAATTGGTCAACACGAAAAAGACGGTCGACATCGTCAGAGACGCCAAAACAAACCCACCAAGATGCAGTTTGCTGAGCCCCACGCCACACTCCGCGACAATCCGGGTCTTGATCAACCAACCTAATCCACAGGCAATCGCCATTGAACTGTATACGGTGACCGCAAGTTGCCATTGATAGCCGCCAAGTTGCCAGTCTGAAATCATCAAAATGCAAAAGCAGGCTGCAATCGCGTAGAAATATCGGCTGAACATAAAACCAGCAAACAAACAAAGCGCCGCAATGGGTTTGAAGTTTGGCCAATCCAGAAGCCAAAAACGGCTACCGACACCAATCGCAACGATCAATAAGAAAACTGCCAGTTCGATCCATCGCCGTTTCGAACCCAATGAGATGTCTTCGTTCATAACTGTCTCTTTTTTGTGTGAGCCAATGGCCTATTTGCCGTATCGCACCGATCTCAATTCTAAACTGGGATTCCGGATTCCGGCCTCCGACGTTGCATTACAATCCTACGGATACTTACCGAACAACCACAAGATCCGATCACCCGCTTTGACCGAAAAAACACCACAACTTCGGTTTCCCAGCTCATCGTTGACTCGAAACGTCCAATTATCTCCGGCGGCTTTCTCGTTGGCGACCCCACCAATGGCTGAAACAAACGCCCCTTCACGGTCTCCCCGGACATCAAATTGGATGTCGCCCGTCTTCTGAGCCCGCTGAAGAACGGTAAGTACTGTCGATTCTGGATGGATTGGAATTTCGAGTTGTTGGTTCGGTTTTCGTCCGTTGTAGTCGATCACAAGGTCCACGGTACCCGTGTTGCTGGCGACGCTGGGCACAGCTGGAGAATCACAGCCTGCCCACAACAAGCAAACGGCCAAACACCAAGCCAATCTCAAACGAGTCGGTTTCCGGTGGGCAAACATCACTTTGAAATTCTTTCTGCAAAATAAGTGGCCTTCATTGTTTGCTTTGAACGACTTTCAATCAAGCTGCATGGGATTTAGCATGATCAAGTTGAAAATGTACCGCCCGAGTGAACTATGACCACCAACTCCACGATTTCATCCGATTCAGCCTCCGCCGTTCAACTATCGGAATACGAACCCGGGATTGTGCTGATGACTTTGGACATGCCCAACAAGGGAGCCAACATCCTGAACGCATCGATGTTCGCTCAATTGGATGAAGCCATCACACCGCTGCTTACCCGAGATGATATCAGCGGACTGATTCTGTTTTCGGCGAAACCTAAAATCTTTGTCGCCGGAGCCGATCTGGTAGCAATCGCCGAAACGCTCGATCGTGCGGACGAAGAAATTATCAAGTTCTGTGATGATGGCCGTGCCATCATGTCCAAATTCAGCCAAACGCCGTTTCCAACCATCGCTGCGATTCATGGCGCTTGTGTCGGCGGTGGTCTTGAACTTGCGTTGTTTTGCGATCGGCGCGTCGTTTCCGATCATCGCACCATTCTGGGACTGCCCGAAGCCAAACTGGGACTCGTGCCGGGTTGGGCGGGTACCATTCGCGTCGCCAGAATCTGCGCGGTGAGTGGAAATGAGAACGCACTCAAACACCAAATCGACCTGGTTACCAGTGGACGACTAATTAACGGGGCAAAGGCACTCGCGATGGGCTTCGTCGATCGAGTGGTGCCACAGGACCAGCTGCTTCAATCTTCAAGGGAGTTGCTCGAGCTCGATTTTGAATCCGGGCAATATCTTACCAATCGAGAACTCATCGCTTCTCCGCTGCGCCAAGCCTTCGACACGGAGTCCCTCGTTGCCGAATACGGTCACCGAATCGTCGAGAACAAAGGCATCTATCCCTTCGCACCGGCGGTTGGGTTAGAGCACATGCTCCGGGCGGCCAAGTTGCCAATGAAGCAAGCTTGCGACTCTGAATCGATTGCGATGGCGCAGGTTTACGGGAGCCCCGCCAGTTTCGGATTGATCAACAACTTTTTTCTTGGTGAACACAACAAGAAAAACCCCGGCTTTGTTGATCGCGACTTGACTCCACAGGCTATCTCCGAGGTTGGAATTGTCGGGGCGGGGGTCATGGGCCAGGCGATCGCGTCCAACAACCTGAAGCAAGGGAAAACCGTGCGGCTGTTGGACTCTGATCCGAAAGTGGTTGCCGAAACCGTCGTTGAACTTGGAAAATCGTCCGACGCGATATCGGCTGCCGATGATTACGAAGACTTTAAGACTTGCCAGCTGGTGATTGAATCTGCAGTAGAAAACGTCGAGATCAAGAAATCAGTTTTTGAGCAGATCGAAGCTGCGGTCTCAAGCGAAACAATTATCGCCACAAATACATCCGCGATTCCAATATCGGCATTCGCTGATTCGCTGAACCATCCAGACCGATTTTGTGGAATCCATTTCTGTCATCCGCAAGTCATGGCCCTGGTTGAAATCGTTAAGGGCTCGCAAACATCCAAGCAAACAATTTCGACGGCAGTCGGGTATGTACGTTCCATCGGCAAAATGCCGATCGTCGTGCATGATCGGGCGGGATTCGTCGTCAACCGCCTTTTGTCAGCGCTTCTGAAGCAGGCATTTCGGCTTTTTACCGAAGGCCACTCAATCGAATCAATCGACGGTGCAATGCGGGAATTTGGATTCCGAGCAGGACCTTTCGAAATGGTCGATATCATTGGGGCGGACACCTGCTTTTACGCAGGTCGCACCATGTGGGATGCAGGTCTGACTTGTGTATCGAATTCTCTCATTTTGCCACGTTTGGTAAAACTCGGAAGACTCGGTCGCAAAACGAACAGTGGCTTCTACCTCCATGACCGCGAATCCAATTCGCCTGAAATAGATTACGAAACACAGGAGCAGTTGATGCCCTATGTGACCGGTGAACCGAATCCTGACATCACGGTTGAAAACATCGTCGATCAGATATTGTCAGGAGTCGTCTTGGAAGCATCCAACATTCTCGAAGAAAACATTGTGGCCGACCATCGGGATATCGATTTGTGTGCGATTCATGGTTTTTCGTTTCCACCCGAACACGGTGGGATACTCTTCTGGGCCGACCGCATCGGAATCGCGGGAGTTGTCGAACAACTTAACAGGCTCTCAAGTTCCGACGAACACATGACACCCAATCGACGATTGCTCGAGATGGCAAAGCTGAGGAAGACATTTTATCAATCGTAATACCAATACGAATTCGGAGGTCGGAAATCGGAAGCAAATACGATGGCAGCAAACTGAAAATTCCGAACTCCGACCTCGAATTCCGAACTCCGAACTCCGACCTCCAACCTCGAATTCCGATTTGGAGATCATTCTTCATAAAGTTCCGGGAAGACTTCCTGTGAAAGGCCTTGACGTTTGATCAGCGTTCGCAGTCGACTGAGAAAATCAAATTTGAAGTTGGCCACTTGCTGTTCCGTGAGCGACAACAGCGTGGCGACTTCTTTGTTGGCGAATCCGCGCACGATCAACAGCTCGATACACTTGAGTTTGTCCCAGTCGTTACGTGCCTGCCATTTTTGCACTTGTTCCACCAGCGCCTCAATCAATGCGTCTTCTTCGATTCGTTTTCGTTCTACGCTGCGCGCAATACTGCTGGCGGGACGTGCGTCTCCGGTGAGTTGCCATTGCCCGCTTGAGTCGCGGCCTGCCGAAAGCGGTATTGCCGGTCGTCTTCCTTCACGTCGCAAATGGTCCGTTAGCTTGTAAGCGCAAATTGAAAACAGATAACTCTCCAGGGAACGCCGACCATCGTAATTTGGCAAGCTGTTCAGAAACCCTACGAAAGCCTCCTGAACGATGTCCTCGCTGGCCGACCGATTCGAGAGTCGACTATCGACAAAAGCAAGCAAACGACCTTCGTAGCGTTTGATCAGATCACTCCATGCGTCGCTGTCACCCGAACGGATTCGGGAAATCAGCAAGCGATCAATGTCAGAAGATCTTTTCATGATTTGCTCGAAGAAGAACGGTCCCAGATTCCCTTGCAATGTTAAAGCTGAATTTTCAGCGGGAAATCAAAAAAAGGTCAAGTCATCCTGAAGGAGCCTGGGCGACTGAAGGATCTCTCGTCCTCTTGCGAGAGATTCTTCGGTCGCTAAAGCTCTCTCAGAATGACTTTCTCGTTGGTTTCTGGCACCATTGGACAGTATTGCAGGTAAAGCCGAAACTATCTGGGGAGTTTTTTGATAAATGAATCGAGTCCCGAACCTTCTGCCGGTTTTTTCTGGTCCTCTTCAACAAAGTCCATTTCAACCGAACTAACCTGTTCCGCCTCAGGCTGAGTATCGCCAGAAAAGTCGACTCCGCTGGCAAAGCTCATCGCGGAAGGCGCCTCGGGCAAGCCTTCGAGCGAACTCGCGGGGACAACTGGATCGACGCCCTCAATTTCAACAAAAATGTTGCTCGGTCCGGCAACGGCGGGTTGTTGATTCTCGATTTCCTTTTCGTGCGGTTGCACGTGCTTCGTGGAATCTTCTGAAACAAAACTTTTGTCGGTATCCGAAGACTCGCTGGATATTCGTTGATCGTCGTAAACGGTTTCCTTGTCGGATTGTCTGATACCCTCGGAATTGCTGACAGGTTGCAATTCGATGGAACCGGGTTTTGATTCCCCCTGCTGCAGGGTCTCGGATCTCACAACTTCTGTTGGGATTTCGTAAACCGCTCGAAACGTAACGTTTCCGAGAGTCAAAAGTTGATTGGGCTCGAGCAGCTCTTCTTTTTCTAGCCTTTTGTTGTCTAAAAACGTTCCATTTAGTGAGCCAAGGTCTTTTACGAAAAGACGTCCATCGCGTTCAGTGATTTCGGTGTGTTGACGACTAACGAGTGGATGCGGAAGCGTCAAAGTCGCTTCTCGACTGCGGCCAATGATGCACGGCAGTCGCAAATTGATTTCTTTGGCTTTGGCGTCTCCGCCAACCACAACCAACTTGGCATTTAACATAGATTGTCCTCGTATTTTTCGCAATTTTGAACGAAATCGGGTCAAAACAA
>CAMYNE010000042.1:0-16720 GCA_947259675.1 uncultured Pirellulaceae bacterium | reverse complement strand
AAGAGTTTGTTCCCATCCGACGATATCGCTCACAAAAACGACATCATCTAAGAGGAAAGTGGATTACCGCTATGGGTCGACATCCCTCCAATGATGGAACGTAGTGTACTAAATCCCCATCACAGAATCAAATGCATTGCTGGCAGAGTAGACGATTTGCAGGGGTTACAACGGCACTTGCAACCCCTTTAAGGCATCGTATAATCCGGTTCTGACGAAGATAAGGAAAAGATCGGGATTTCAAAAAAGTCCTTGGGGCCGGTTCATCGTATCGACGATAAGCAGTTTCTATGACGTTTTGGATGCAAATTCGGAATCCTTCCGGATCCTCGTTTGCGCGGGTGTAGCTCAGTGGCTAGAGCATCACGTTGCCAACGTGAATGTCGTGGGTTCGAATCCCATCACCCGCTCTTTTAACTATGCATCAACGAACGTTTCTTTTTGCGTCCGGCCCGAATTCTGGTCAACTCCGTTTCGCAGAACGATTCGCACCAATGCAGAACGATTCGCACCAATCAGATCGATAATTAGGTTCGACTTGCCGCCGTTTCGCATGTCGATTTCTTTTTTTTAACGCCTTCCAACGGCAGGAATCAGGATCAAACAGTGAACGCCGAGACGACCGAAGACCTTGAACAAGAAGAAACGAAAAAAGAACTCAACCTGACCGTCGATGTCAAGGAGACAAGTGCCTGCGAACGGCACGTTACCGTTACTGTCTCACGTGAAGATATCGAACGGTATTTCCAGGAGCAGTTTGACGAACTTGTGCCGAAAGCTGAAGTGCCAGGATTTCGTGCGGGTCGTGCCCCACGCCCGCTGGTGGAAAACAAATTCCGTCACCAGGTCTCCGACCAGGTCAAAGGCTCAATCCTGATGGATAGCCTGTCGCAGGTCAGTGAGAACCAGGATTTCTCCGCGATCAGCGAACCGAACCTCGATTTCGAACAGGTTAATATTCCCGATGAAGGCGATTTGACTTTTGAGTTCGACATCGAGGTGCGACCGGAATTTGAAATGCCAAACTGGAAAGGCCTTTCCCTCGAGCGACCTGAACACGAATTTACGGAAGACGACATCGACCTGCATATCCAGAAATTGTCGGGAAGGTTTTCGGACATGGTACCAGTCGACGAAGCAGTTAAGCCCGAAGACTTCATCGTCTGCAACATCACGAGCAAGTTTGAAGGCGATGTAATCGCGACCACATCTGAAGAAACCGTACAGGTCTTGCCGACACTGAGCATGTCGGATGTCACGATCGAAGGATTCGACAAACTGATGAAAGGCAAGAAAGCTGACGAGACGGTTTCGACGAAAACGGTCGTCAGCGAATTCGCAGAAAACGAAGAAATTCAAGGCAAAGAAATCGAAATCGATTTCGAGATTCTTGACGTCAAACGTATTGAGCGCAAATCAGCTGACGAAATTGCTCAGCAAATTGGAATCGAATCGGTTGATGAACTGCGAAATCTGGTTCGTACGTCCATGGAAGAACGATTACAGTATGCGCAACGCGAAAAGATCCGCGAGCAAATCAGCCGCCTCTTGACTGAATCGGCTGACTGGGAACTGCCACCCGATCTGTTGCGACGTCAATCTCGTCGGGAACTTGATCGTGCGGTCATTGAAATGCGATCCAGCGGTTTCTCGGATCAGGAAATTGTCGCCCGGGAAAATAGTTTGCGAAAAAATATTCTCAAACGCACTGAAATTCTTTTGAAAGAGCATTTCATTCTTGAACGAGTCGCGGAAACAGAAAAAGTCGAAGATGAGCCGGTAGATTACGACTTGGAAGTCGCCCGAATTGCGGCCCAGCGAAACGACTCACCGCGTCGCGTGCGGGCTCGCCTGGAACGCGAAGGTCAAATGGACTCTTTGCGAAACATGATTATCGAGCGCAAAGTTATCGATCTGATAACCGAAAACGCCAATTTCAAGGCGACCAAGTACGACGTCGGCGAAAAAGAAGACACCGCGGCAGTCGAGTTCTTCGCCGCAGGTGGAGGAACCGCGCCAATTCCGGACGCCAAGTACGAAGACAACCAACCGCAACCGTTGCAACAACCCAAAGAACGCGACTAGCCGCCACCCCGGATCTTGTTGCGTTTTGCAGATGTGTCATGTTAGACCGATTCTTACGTCTCGCTAAAGGATTTTCGTTTTGATCGATAAACCATTTTTCACGCAATCCCCTGATGCAGATCAGCCACTTTTAGATCCGCTCACGCAGATCAAGAATTCTTACGCTCAAGCGTACCAACGTCAGCGACAAATGACGTTGGGCGATTTGTTGTTGGAGAACCGCATCGTCTTTCTGCAGGGCGAGATTCACACGGGCAATGCGAACGAGCTTGTGATGAAACTGCTTTACCTGCAAAGTGAGAACAAAAAGAAAGACATTAACTTTTACTTGAACTCGCCAGGCGGAGACGTGATTGCCACGCTCGCGATCTATGATGTAATGCAAATCATGACTTGCCCGGTTGCCACTTACTGCGTCGGTCAGGCCGCCAGCGGCGCCGCTGTTTTGCTGGCCGGCGGAACGAAGGGCAAACGTTTCTGCCTGCCCAATTCTCGCGTGATGATTCACCAGCCCTTTGGCGGCGTCGGAGGCCAAGTCAGCGACATCGAGATTCAGGCCGACGAAATCCTGCGAAACCGCCAGGTCCTTAACGAAATCCTGGCCAAGCATACCGGAAAAGACGCTGAGACCATTAAAGCTGACATGGACCGGGATTTCTTCCTGACAGCCGAACAAGCCAAAGAGTACGGGCTGGTTGACGAAATTACTGCCAAACCGGAAGTGGATGTTGAAGAAGACGACGATTAGTCCTGGACTGTAATCCTGCTAAAAACGAACAACACTCGGATGAAAATACGGAGTTTCAAATAAATGTCATACGTTCCATACGTCGTCGATAATACTGGTCGTGAAGAACGCGTCTACGACATCTACAGCCGTTTGCTGAAAGATCGAATCATTTTCCTGGGTACGCAAGTCACGGCGGAACTGGCCAACTCGCTGGTCGCGCAGTTGCTCTTTCTTCAATCGGACGATCCCAAAAAAGACATTCATCTCTACATCAATTCTCCCGGCGGAAGCGTGACAGCCGGATTGGCAATCTACGATACGATGCAGTTCGTGACCTGCGACGTGGCAACCTATTGTATCGGACAAGCTGCTTCCATGGGCGCCATGTTGTTGACCGCAGGCGCAGCCGGTAAACGATTTGCGTTGCCAAACGCGAGCATCATGATCCACCAGCCCCTCGCGGGAATGCAAGGTACCGCAGAGGAAATCATGATTCACCGAAATGAACTTCGCCGTGTCAAAACCCGTTTGAACGAGCTATTGCTCAAGCATACCGGCCAATCCATGGACGCCATCGAACGCGATACCGATCGAGACAAATTCATGACAGCATTGGAAGCCAAAGATTACAACTTGATCGATCGAGTCGTTGAGGAAATGTCTGAGACAAAGTAATCTCGAGTGCCTGATTTTTGCTCCTCTCTCGGATGAGAGTACGCTTCATCATTCTTTGGAAAATTCCATGAGCCAGTATCCGCATCACTATCAAGCTTCTGCGTCCGCCCAGCCGGAAGGGCTCGTTTCGCTCAACGGCGACAACTTGCCCGAACTCAATTCGGCTCCACCCACCGTATTTGGCGGTCCTGGCGATCAGTGGTCACCGGAAGATTTGCTCGTCGGCGCAATCGCTGATTGTTTTGTGCTTTCTTTTCGAGCGATTGCAGGAATGTCGAAATTTGAATGGATCGAATTGAAGGCGGAAGCGACCGGCACTTTGGATAAGGTTGAACGGGCGATTCAATTCACCGAAATTAATTTGAAGGTCCACTTGAAGATTCCTGCTGGAGCTGATGAAGGAAAAGCTCAACGCCTTCTCGAAAAGGCCGAACAAACTTGCTTCATCACAAATTCTCTCAAAGTTGAACCGCATTTGGAAACATCCATCACTTCGGCATAGCCCGGTTCGCGGAATAATCAAAAACAACGGCATGAAACGCAATTGCTAGCATTAAATTTTGATTTCGCAGACGATTTTCGGCGCGACTGAACCAATTGGCATTGCCCAAAAAGACTCTTTTCCCGTAAACGTCCGCTTGGTTTCGTTTTAATAAATTGTGGAAACGAACATGCGCGCGTCTCGAAATCCGTCAAAAACGACTTTTTATCTGTTGGCAATTTGTTTGTTGGCCCCGACTTGGGCTGGATGTCATTCCAGTCGGAGAGGTCAACGTGAGACGGCCTTGTTGCGCGCTGAAATCCTGGATCTTGAAGATCAGTACTACGCTTTGAAAGCGCGTTGCGAACAAGCAGAGAGTCAGCTTGGAAACTTGCCCGGTGTAATCTTGGACTCAAGTCCAACCGATAGTTTTGGTAGCGAAATATTCGACGGGCAAATCGACGTTGGCACCAGTGCACCTTTGAATCCACCTTGCGAGAACTGCCCTCCCAGTGATGTGATCTACGAGGACCCGGTCGTTCACGAACCTCCGCTGACGAATCGCTTTTTGAGAGCGAAACCGCAATCGAATCGGCTTGCGCGTTCGCGTTGGTTTCAAAACCGAAGACCGTTGTTTGGGCGAAATTTCAATCGGTTTGGCGGAAGCGGTGCTTCCAATCAGTCGGAATCGGCCTATCAAGACATCGAGGTCGTCATACCGGATGCCCATACTACTTACGATTCGGGCGATATGGCACTCAATTCAATTGAAGTCAATTCACCCCAGCTCGATCCCGCCGTCGCGGAAGTATTCGTCAATCCATCTGTGACTCACGGCGAGAACGTCGACGGGACTCCTGGTGACGAAGGCATCGTGGTTCTGGTTCAACCCCGCTCCAATCAAGGCCAAGTCATCATGGCACCGGGTGAGCTGACGGTGAGTCTGATTGATCCCTCAGTCGCTGGGTCAAAACAAAGGATCGGGCTCTGGAAGTTCACGCCGGACGAAGTGAAACTGTTTGAATCAGGGGACGAATCAATTGAACAGGGTTATCTGCTTCACTTACCTTGGGACAACAACGCTCCACAAAGCAGTCAGTTGAAGTTATTCGTTCGATATAGGGCACCTGACGGCAGAAAGCTTGAGACTTCGAAATCGTTGACGATCCAACCACCAGCCGCAGGCCATCCGGCGGACGAGTCGTTAATCAGCGGCTGGACAAAAAGAGATCCAAAATGGAACCGTGGTTTGGATGATACGGAAACCAATATTGCTGACCGTTCCATCAAAGAAAATGGAAGTTTCGAAAACCGAACCCTCGGCAACGGTAATGGTCGCGGAGTTCCGGCGATACCCGCGAGCGCAACCATCAATCGACCTCAGTGGCGGCCAACTCGCTAATCGAATCTGACTATCGAAAAAACTACCTTCTTCGTCTAAGCAGATGCCCTGCGCGGCCGGATTCGCGTTGCCGAGACGGTCCTTCAGGATCGCTGACGGAGATCCCCACCCAGCCATTATCAATTTCCAATTGGCTGATCGCCAGAGTTGAGCTATTGAGTCGCGAGGCAAGTTGCGTCGGGATCGCCTGGAATTGGTAAGTGCTCTTAAACAACGCTTCAAAAATCGTTCGCACTGCCAACTGATCACGCAGCTTCAGGTTTTTACCCGTCAAATTCAAGCCAGGCTTTTCTTGCACCAGCGTGATCGCGCTGCCGGTGACCTGAGGAACGTAGGTGGATTTCACGCTTAAGTTGATCCAACGTTTCCCCTTCCCAAGCCGAAAGCTTTTTAGATTCAACGAAATGGTTACGCGGTCGTCTTGAAAATCGACTCGAATCGGGTCAAGCTGGGCAAACACAAATTCTGCTTCGTGATTTGTGTCTTCAGACGAAATCTGAACTCCCAAAATCTCTTCGAGATGGTCAACGAGTTCCTGCGTGGAGAATGTCTCACCTTTCAAGTCCACTCGCATGATGAAATTATTCATTGCGGATTGATGGAACTGCATATTATACAGACTTCCTCGAACGGAACTTGGTCGAGCGGTGTTTGCGGCCATTTGGTCCCGCCCAGCCAACCGATATCGGATCACGATTTCTTCGTCGGTCGTGCTCATCTCATGAGCATCGGGCTCCAAATCCATCGCGATGAGCGGCTGGAGAAGGTCTTGTTGCAAGAACTCCGTCGCCTGGTTCAATTGCGTTTCAACTTCCTGCTCAATCCTTTGCGAGGCCGTAGATTCCACTCGCTTCCTGACCAATCTTTCGGTTGCGGGGGCATCCGCTTCTACTTTCTGTTTCGCAATTCGCCGCGCGACGCGACCCAGAATTGGAAATGAATCGAGTTTCGAATTGATTCCAATTATCTGTTGATCGGCGGAAGAAACCGCAACTGGTTTGTCGGAAAAAACTCCGTTTCGTCCAAACGCAAGCCGTTTGAATACCTGGAATTTGGTCGTACCCCGATTGTCGACAGCGAACGCTCCTTTGCGGGCTCGCGTCACCGAATGAACTTCGCCCTGAGTCTCCAGATCCATATGGATTTGTGCTGGATCAGGAATCAACTTGACACGAACCTCATTGTGGATCTGGTTTCGTCCAACGACGTCCGCTCCCTGAATCCGCTCGGAAATCGGCTCATTTGTTGAAGGCATCTGGGGAATCAGGCGATTAAGCAAATCCTCAGAAACGGCAATTCGGGCGTTGGCATTTCGGTAATGCGTTTCCAGATGAGACGCGAGATGCTTGTAGTCCGGGTCTTTGGACCACAGCAGGTTCTGGTAATGAGCGTTGAGGCGGTAAGCCGTCAAGCCCGATTCCCGTGCCTCGTGCCGTTCGAGACTTGCCAACATCTCGGCAAAGTC
Organism: uncultured Pirellulaceae bacterium; assembly: GCA_947259675.1. Classification (GTDB taxonomy): domain Bacteria; phylum Planctomycetota; class Planctomycetia; order Pirellulales; family Pirellulaceae; genus Mariniblastus. Next base: position 9,882 of record CAMYNE010000042.1, on the reverse strand, counting down.
AGCTGGACCAGAGGCCTTGTCTGTCAGAAAGTCGGCAACTTCCGGCCCCAAAGATTGTGCGATGAACTGGAGTTGTGTTTGCGTTAGCACGGGAGAATATGCGCGCGACAATATTCGACGCGCCATTTTTTGCTGCCGCGATTCGGATGCATTCAAAGAATTGAAAACCGACTCGGCTTCGTCGACTAACAGATAATCATGCCACATCGGATGAACATCGAGCCTCACTTTCCGAGCGGATGCAGGATGAACGATTGCCGCCGATTCATATTCAAGTGGCGAAGCCTCGTTTGCTTTGGAAGCCAATCGATGGGTGCCGTACCAAATGGCAAGACGACGACCAATACGGTAGTCGATTCGGCGAAGTTCCTTCACAAGCGCGATTTGTGTTGGAGTCGCGACGGCCGGATCGTCAATTCCGTCGACAGCCATCAATTGATCAAACTGCTGTAGTGTTTGTTGAGCCCACTGCTGAAGAAAATAGACTTCGTTTAGTTTCTCGACTTGAAGTGTCAGACTCGTCGGCGGAGTCCAGGTTGATGCGCGTTTGTTTTTTTTGGCCGATTTTTTCGCAACAACGGGCTTGGTTCCGGTTTTTGCAGACGCCGGTTGCGATGGCAAGCTTGCAGGTGCGGCACGATGCTCGTTTGCATTTTCGGATTCAAAGCCTTGTTGGAACTCGCGACTTGGGGCGGTATACGAAACGTTGACCACATGGGGAGATGAAACAGTGTCCAGGATTCCTTGCGCGCTGAAAGGCGGCGAGTCGGAATCAATCATCGATGCCAGTTGAGAATCCAGCATCGCCGAGATTTTTTCCATCTCAAATTCATAGACCATCGGTGGTGCATAAGGCACTTGAACATCCGATTGGCTGGCCAGACCTCTCATCAGCGCCTGTTGTTCGTTTTTCGTTGCGACAATTTGGTGCTTCTGCGAAAGTTGTTTGACAAGGTTCAGCTCGACTCCTGTTTGCGGAGACGCGCAGCCGGCAGTGTCCAAATTTTTCCCAAAATTAGGCTGCACATAAATCAATAAACCGAGGCCGATGGAACAAACCAAAACAGCCAAAACGAACGGTGATCGACTAGGTCGAGAATGCATGAATGCGGAAACTCCGGTTCGTAGCGCAAAACTCACGGGTCAAATGTGAAAGAAGACTGGCTGTATTCTTTTGTAATCGGAACGCATTCCGATCCGAATCGACCCTGATATATAAAAGTGTCGACAGAAGCTGCTAGCCCGATTCGTCGATCGTTATATTTTTCCGATCTTAACGCATCGTTTTGGGCAAGCCACAAGCGACAGAAAGTCTGGGTAAACTTTGCGGGCTAGCCGCCTCTGTTCATGCTCCGTCGCCAAATACAGAGTCTTCGAGAGCATCAGTTCGATAGACAGAAATCCGGGCAGGCGAATATTGGCGGATCCGCCATCGATCGGCTTGTGGCAACAGGGCCGGATCAAATTGTTCATCCGATTCAACGACAAACAGACTGTCCTCGGGTGACGCTTCCAGCAGCGATCGAATCAGCTCCAATAATTCATCCGTTTTATCAACGAAAAATGAATAGGGAGGGCAACAAAATATCACCCACGGTTCGGAAGGCCACTTTTGTGGATTAGCAAGAAATTGACGAGCCCAAAAAAACGTATCGGACGAGGCAATTTCAACGGGCAAATCCGGATCTAGTTCGCGAACATTTTCGCGAATCAGGCGTACAGTAGGAAAGTGGCGTTCGATCAGGTATGCCTTCGTGGCGCCTCGGCTGATCGCCTCCAGGCCCATCGCCCCGGTACCGGCAAACAAGTCGAATGCGGCTTTTCCCTTGATCCAACCGCCCACCAAGTTGAATAAAGCTTCGCGGACATTGTCCTTCATAGGTCGGGTTACTGGATCACCCGAATAGGAGATTTGACGTCCACGAAACCGCCCGCCCACAATTCGCAGTTTGCCACCATCGGCTTGAGGACGGGGATTCTTCCAATTCGCGAGATTTCGTCCCTTTCTAATTCTCGGCATTCGTCAATCTCGCATCGTTGGCAGTAATCACAGGCTTCAGACGTTATAATTTGGGAGATGCCCAATCGGTACGTACTCCAGGTGTCGTTAGTTACAACAAACCAGGAATCAAATACAATTCAGAGTGACAAAGAGATATTCTCGATGGACGACATAATCGTAACTAAAAACCCCGATCGAAACCTAAAAATAATCAGTTTAATCGTCTTGTCGTTCGTCAGTATCGCCTTGGTGGTCAACGTAACTCCCGCCAAAGCGCAATCGAACCAGGAAAAATATGACAGGATATTGAGAGACTGGAAAACCGCCGCTAAAGCGGCTTCGGTTGCTGGCGGCAAATTCTCGGTCGCCGAAAGAGAAGAATCAAACGTCTTGCGCGATGAATGGCGAAACGCAGTCGACGAGGGGAATCGGCAAATGAAGTTATTGGTCCCCGTTGCAATCGAGCTGTTCAAAGAGTTGGAGACGCCACCACAAGAACTAACCGATTTGATGATTCGAATTACAGAATCGGAGTTCGACAAAGGACGATACGAAACAGCTTTTGAATTATCCGGTTTGATATTAGAAGCAGACCCACCTTCTGACGAAGACGCCAACCTGAAACCTGGCACCGAGAGGGTTTTGGTTGTGCGGATGGCTTCGGCGGCGATGTCCAATCAATTCTCAGTCGCCAAGGAAATAAAAGAAGGACACCCTTATTTGCTTGACAAACTGGATCGTGAAGCGTCGTTATTATTTGCCGAAATCGATTCGCTGATCGAGCAATACGAGACCGAAATCGCCATTCAGGAAAAGGAAGCAGAAGCCGACGATCTTCCGCGCGTCAAAATCAAAACCAGCAAAGGAACAATTGTGGTTGAGCTATTTGAAAATGAGGCTCCGGATACGGTTGGCAACTTTATCGATCTGGTTGAAAATGGTTGGTATCAGGATGTTTTTTTTCATCGGGTCATCAATCACTTTATGGCTCAAACCGGAGCCATGAATGGTCGAGGCCAACGGCTCGATGTCGGGTACACAATTTACGACGAATGTGGAAAGCTCGATGCCCGAATGCATTTTCGCGGCAGCCTAAGCATGGCGAAAACGGGCGAACCCGATACAGGCAGCGCCCAGTTCTTTTTCAATTTCGTGCCAACTCCGTTTTTGAACCAACGTCATACCGTATTTGGTCGAATCATTTCGGGTATGGATGTCCTGGAGCGAATCGGTCGAACTCATGAAATAGCCGAGAACGGCGAAGAAACAGTAATTGAAAGCGCGGTCTCGGCTAGACCCGACACAATCATATCTGCTACCGTCGTTCGAAAACGGGATCACGAATACAAACCTAATCGAGTCGAACAGTGAATAAACCCTCGTTTCACTCCGAAATTTCATCCTTTTTATAAAAACACGCCAAAATCATGCGATATCCACTACTTCCAATCATCGTTTTGACTTGTTTCCTTCCCGGTTGGAGTGTCGCCCAATCGGTTTCAAAAGAATCCAAGTCGCCCCAGGACCCAACAGGTTTGGATGCGACGAATCCGTCTGACCAGGCCCAAACACCCGTGGTTTCCGATCGGGTAAAACGAGACGCCTATTATGCCTTGGTCGGACGAGCGCGGGCAATCAAAACCGAAATCAATCGACTGATCGGCTCAATGCCAATCGGCTTCCCGCGACTCCAAAAGGAGCAAACCGCCAAGATCGACGCGTTGAAAAAGGAACTCATGGGTCTCCAGTCGCAAGCCCGACAATCTGCCCTCGATGCGTTTATGGAGGCTCCCGGGGAAGACCCCAGTATTTCGATGGTCGCCCTAAACATTCTTACCTCCTGCTTGAGCCCCAGAAGCATTGGCGAAAAGTTCGATCCCAAACTCGCGTTGGAAATCGCGACGAATTATATGAAATTTAAACCCGAAAACGCAAACGTTTATTTGATGGCTTTTCGCGCGACGTTTGCCTTGCAGGACTTTGAACAAGCCAAAACCATGCTCGAAAAAGTCCGCGAGATGGGTACAGAACTGAATGATGAAGTCTTCGAACGACTTGAGCTGGTTAAACAGAACTGGGATCGCGAACTGCAGTTGCGCCTCAAAGAAACGGAAGCGGACGACTTACCCCGTGTCAAATTCGAAACATCGGTCGGCGACTTTGAGGTTGAACTCTTCGAAAATCACGCTCCCGAAACGGTGGGCAATTTCATTAACCTGGTGGAAAAAGGATTTTACGATGGGCTGACCTTTCATGTTGTGCGGCCAGGCACCCTGTCTCAAAGCGGATGTCCGCTCGGTGACGGCAAAGGAAACCCGGGGTACAAAATTGCCTGCGAATGCTATGGCGAAGATATTCGGCATCACTTTAGTGGCACAATCAGCATGTCCAACAGCGGTCGCGACACGGGCGGATCGCAGTTCTTCATTGCTCATCAGCCAAACCCGGTTCTCGATGGAAAATACACTGTCTTTGGGCGAATACTTGACAATATTGACCTGATCTACGAGATGAACCCCGTCGACAAAACTCAACCTATTCCCGGTCAATTGGAGCCATCAGTTATCAAAAAAGTCACTGTGATTCGCAAACGGGACCACGAGTATGTCCCCAATATTGTGGAAACCATTGAACAAGGCCCGAACCCGGTGATCGATTCGAATATCCCCAATTCCTCGTTACCCGGAGGATTGCCAAAATCACAAACACCTGGCGGTGGATAGAGTAAATTCCAAGTTGATTTGCACTTGTGTCATCCTGAACAGAGGCACGAGGTGAACGGATCACTCACGAACATAAATGTAACAACGATGCCGCTCGCAACGCGAGCGGCCACGATAACAAATGGAGATTGTGATGACATCCTGCAAATTGGGACTGTTGGGTTTGTTGATCGGCGCAATGTTGGCACCTCTCAACTACGGACAAGAAGTCGATTCCGAGTTCGCTGCTGCAAAGGCAAAATGGGTCGAAATTGAAAAACAGCTTAAGCAACAAGAACAACTGATCAGCTCAGGCGATCGTTCCGGTGAAACTGAGTTTCGCAAATTGGTCGATCAAGCGAACTCGCTGATTGGCGAATTGAGAACGGCCGGGTTGAACGCCCTCAAGCTCGATCCCAGGAACCGCGAAGTAATCCGAACGTTAATGGGCATTATGGTCAATGATGCCGATTTTGGTCGCGACACGGAGGTGACTCGACTAGGTGATGAACTGATTGCAATCGGGATCAACCCGCGATACTTCGAAGTTGCCGCTGAAACTGACAGACTGGACATCAGTGCTCGGGAAATATTTGAAGAGCTTGGGATTCGACAACAGGAAGCCGTCGTCGACGATCTTCCACGGGTAAAACTCACAACCACTCAAGGCGAAGTCGTTCTGGAGCTGTTTGAAAACGAAGCCCCGAACACCGTGGCAAACTTTCTCACCCTTGTAGATTCGGGATATTATGATGGGATCCTGTTTCACCGAGTCATCGAGGACTTCATGGCTCAGGGCGGATGTCCAGATGGGACAGGTTCCGGGGGACCAGGGTACACGATTTCGTGTGAATGTTATGAACCGGACGCGCGCCGGCACTTCACCGGGTCGCTCAGTATGGCAAAGCAAACCGCCCGCGACACCGGAGGTTCCCAGTTCTTTTTGACATTCAAACGAACTTCGATGCTCGATGGCAAACACACGGTTTTTGGTCGGGTTCTTAGTGGATGGGATGTTTTGTATGAGTTGACCCGTACACACATTTCCCAGGGAGGGCGTGACATCCCTATTCCAGGCGTGACCAAGGACAAGATCGTCAAAGCTGAGGTTGTCCGCAAACGGGATCATGAGTATCAAGTTCGCAAAGTCGGCGAACCGTTCGACGACAAGCAAAAGGAACCCTCGACTCAGCCACCGACAAGACCTGAAAATTCAGAGTCGGAAACATCTGATGATCAGGTTGAATCGAATAAAGCGAATGCGAATGATGACAAGGGCGGTGGCGAACAGGCATCCGAAAAAGGACCGGGTGGCCAGGACTCAGAACAGAGCGAAGAAGGTGACGACGGCAATTGACGCCGTACACCTTTAATGAGGGGCACCGATGAAGAAAGCGGAACGGGCAGAGTTGATTCTCAACCGGCTGGGTGAGTTGTATCCTGATCCACCTATTCCGCTCGATCACGATTCGCCATTTACGTTGTTAATCGCGGTTTTGCTCAGCGCGCAATGCACCGATGAACGTGTCAACCTGGTGACCCCCAAGCTTTTTCGTCTGGCTCGCACGCCAGAAACAATGGCCGAAGTACCGGTTGATTCCATCCTCGAGATTATTCGCCCCTGCGGCCTGTCCCCACAAAAATCAAAAGCTATTTCCAAGCTGTCCGGGATATTGGTCGAAAAATTTGATTCAAAAGTCCCGCAGGATTTTGAATCCCTGGAAAGCCTTCCGGGAGTCGGTCACAAGACCGCCAGCGTCGTTATGGCTCAGGCCTTTAGAGTCCCCGCATTTCCAGTCGACACACATATTCATCGACTTGCCCAGCGATGGGGACTGACGAACGGCAAAAATGTCAAGCAGACGGAACTCGACTTGAAGAAGATTTTTCCGATCGAATCGTGGAATCAACTTCATCTGCAAATAATTTATTATGGACGCGAGCATTGCCAGGCGCGAAGCTGTGATGGAACCAGGTGTTTGATCTGCCGCGAGTGTTATCCAAACCGCAAAAACCCCGTGGTCACGCAGAAGGCCTGATCCACTCTCGATTTTGATTGGCGAACTGATGCAACTAAGACTTGAATGCCCAATTTGTGAATCACAGTTTGAAATTGAGAATGAAAATGCAACTGCGACGTCAACATGCCCCGAGTGCGATCGAGAATTCGAGACGAAAATGGCCATCGTTTCGGAAGACACCAAATCAAGACGGGAAAAGTTGATTCTTCCGGAAGAGGTCATTGCCAACTTGCAAACACCGAACGCGGATCGGCAAGTGCCGCGTTCCGAAAATACTCAAGCGGTGTCTGAACTGCCGATGGAACAAGAGAATCCAGACTCACTGGTGGAGACGGCATCCTCAGACCTGATCAAAAAACCTAAACGGACCTTTACTCAAAAGCCGGGACGGCTCGTTCCGTTTGCGGTCATGCTGATACTGGCGATGATCGCTGTCGGACTATTGATCTACATGCCATACGTACTAAAAGGGACCGATGTTGTCACGACCCCTCAACCAACCATGGACGGCAGTCTCTCTGATTCCAAAACTGGTTCGCCAGGCGCGAATGGCGACGTCACCGCAGCCAAACAAACAACTCGCACTTCCGTTGCCGCCAGCGATCTTGATGGCTCCGGAAACATTAGCGGAGTCGGTTTGGGCGCAGGAACCGCAGCCAAACTGGATCCTCCAAAGATTAAACGAAATCCCAGACCCGCTCCGGCCGGAAAAAGAGATTTCTTCACTCAAACCCAGTTCGACAGTATCTGGCGTGAAAATCAAGCTCGAATCGTGCGGCTGGAAATCACGAATTCGCTCGGAAAACATTGGGCGCTTGGCACCATTATCGACTCCCGAGGTTGGATCGTCACCAGCTTTCGCGCGGTTGCCGGCGCGTCAAGCATCAAAGTCATCCAAACCACACGATCGTTCGAGCAGTTTGCCGCATCAGAACCATTGCGTGATCTTTGCAAGGGCGTCATTCTTTCCGATCCGATTCACGATCTTGCCGTGTTATCGATCAACCGCAGATTCGTAATCGAAATCTCGGACCTGAAGGTCGCAGATGATGATCAGGTTTTGGGAACGGACCAACTTGTTCAATTCGGAATCCTTGAAGAAGACATGCCACTCACGATTCGCGAAACCAAAGTCGTTGGGCGCGCTAAATTCACACAATTGGGCGCCGGCGAACAGGAGTATTTTGACAAGATCCATCTTAATGCTGACGATCTCAGATGGATTCAGCATATGAATACCGACGGAGCCGTTCCAGGAGCGCCGCTATTCTCGATTGATGGCGAACTTATCGGAATCAACACTCAGAATCCCGCAGGCAACACAAGCTACGCCGTTCACGCCGAACATCTCGACCGCTTGATCGCGAAAATTGCATTCGACACCAAAACAAACGGTGGAAAAAACCCGTTGTCGCTGGACGTGCTTAGCGAGGACCTCGAAAGGGTTGGCCTGGAAGACCGAGACAGAAAGCTCGTCGTCGACGAGTCCAGTCCGATTCGCGAAACCAGCGTCTCATTCAATCGCGCCGCTCGGACTTGCGCGAACTTCAGCTGGATTCCGAAAAACAAACAGGAATATATCGCGATTCAGGAATTCGCACGACAATTAATCGAGTTGAATACGTACGCCGTCAGCCTGGCGGTCGACGACCAGTCGCCATCGTATCACCAGGAACTTCAGGATCGGGAAAAACTGCAAAGCCAAATCAATGAGTGGCAGGATGAAATGTTGAAAGCCCTTTCGTCAAGTCCTCCGAGAACTCAAAATTCGATGATTAAATTCAACGAGTCAGCCATCGATGTGATTCAATCAACAAATCCCGTCAGCGACGACAACAGTTACCAGGTTGCCTACGTCAAAGTCAGTTTGACTGCGATGGACAGTCCCAAATCGGCGGATGGCGTCGATACAATCACGCTCGAAATTCTTGGCACCGACAAGTTCCTCAACGTACCTTTCGACAATCGGTTCCCGTCCATGTTGCCGGAAACGAATTGGCTCACGATTTTCGAGATCAGCGAAAACGCACATCTGCAATTCAAACGACCGAAATCGAATGAGATTCAAGAAGCAAAACGTGCCGAAATGCTCATGATTCAAGGGCCCCTCAAATAGCTTGCCACCGCCAGCAAAGTGATTCCTTTACCGCCTTGGTCGAGATCCCGACGGGAATAATGGGGGATGCACACACTCTATTACAGGCTCAAAACTCGCGAAAATGACTCAGCAAAGACGAAGGCGAACAAGCGGCGTGTCGCCCGCAGTGGCTTCCAGCCGCTGTATCAAGATGGATGACGGAATCAGATGAAGAATGAAGACGATCGTCAGCTGCGCGAACATGCGATAACGATTTGGCAAGCCGGCGTAGACGCCGTTCGTTCGGACCGATTGGTTCACAACGTCATTCATCGTGACGCCGATAACCTGAAAATCTGCGGACATCAATTCAAGTTATCGCAGTTGGGACGAATCGCCGTCGTTGGTGCTGGAAAAGCCGGTGCCGGGATGGCGGCAGCGGTTGAAGAGGCGTTGGGCGACGATGTGGTTCAAAACAAACTGACGGGCTGGGTGAATGTGCCGGCCGATTGCCTGCGCCCACTTACCAAGATCCACCTACATGCCGGGCGTCCCGCCGGAGTTAACGAACCAACCCCGGATGGTGCTTACGGATCGGAACGAATTCTGGACATTGTCAGTGAGTTGACTTCCCAAGACATCTGTCTGGTGTTGATTTCCGGCGGTGGTAGTGCTTTGTTACCCGCTCCCACGCCGCCCCTGACTTTGAAAGACAAACAGGCGACAACCCGATTTTTGATGCGCAGCGGCGCAACCATTCAAGAATTGAACGCCGTTCGAAAACGACTATCCCGCATCAAGGGCGGTGGGTTAGCGAGGGCTTCTCAAGCGAATCAGCTGATTTCGCTGATCATTTCCGACATTGTGGGCGACCCGTTGGACATGGTTGCATCGGGGCCAACCGTGGCTGACACGACAACGGATCAACAGGCGTTGGCGGTACTTCGGAAATTCGGCGCGACACATCCCGATGTCCCGCGGCGAGTCATCGAATTCCTGGAGCTTGCCGTTGACCGAGTCGAACCCGAACCGCCGTTTCCCGAAAACGTGCATAACCACATCATTGGCAACAACCAAACT
>CAMYNE010000041.1:781-11631 GCA_947259675.1 uncultured Pirellulaceae bacterium | reverse complement strand
TCCCCAACGCGCCGTCCGCGACAAACGTTACAAGCTGATCCACTCGCTGCTGTTGCGCCCCGACCCTGCTGCCAAAAAACATTTGAACCACGGCGCCAGTAATTTTCGCGGCTCTCCCAGTTTCGAGGAGCTCAAATCCGTTTCGGCCCAAACAGATCAAATCTACAAGACGTTTTTAAATCCGCCAAACTATCAACTCTACGATTTGCAAAACGATCCACACGAATTCACCAACCTCGCTTGCAATCCGGAATATAAGGAAATCAAAAAACGATTGATCGCACGACTGGAAAAATGGCAGGTCGAAACGAACGACTTGCTGCGGCAACCCGAATTACTCAAGCGTCTCACCGCCGAAACGGATAGCTGCGTCAAACAGAATATTCGTGCGCCCCAGAACGGATGGAAATACCTTCAATATCTGAATCCCGCAAAAATCTCAGGCCAACAAAATAACTCTCCGTGGGAGAACGCGAATCAGCCCTTGCGGATTGCGCCTTTCTTGGACCTCGACGGAATGGTGATCACCGTCGGCGGAGAGCAACGTGACAACTAGCAACCTGTTTGATGGTTGCGATACAGACGATTCGACCAGCTTCTCGATTCGCGTTAGAGTGATTAAATGTCGTTGATGATTGTCGCATTTGTTTTGCTTACCTGTTTGACAGGTTTCGTTGCCAGCGTAGCGGCTATCGCGGTACCGCAAATTCGAATGGTTGCTGGAATCGTGGCGACATCGAGGGCTTTATGGAGACGTATTGGAAGTCGGAGAAATTGACATTCAGTGGCGGAGGCAAAACGACTCGCGGTTGGCAAGCGACCTTGGATCGTTACAAAACGAGTTACCCTCGCGACAAGATGGGCCAACTCCATTTTGATGGGCTCGAAACCACACTGTACTCCGATCACGTCGCTGTGGTACTTGGCAAGTGGCATCTCGACATCAACGGCGAAAAGAAAGACGGGAACTTCTCGCTGGTGATGAAAAAGTTTGACGGTCAATGGAAGATCGTTCACGATCATTCATCAACGCTCGACAAAGAAAAAGGCTGGCTAAGCTTGGCTCAAGCGGAGCAAGTTGGGAAATCTCATTTGAAACTCGACCAAATTCGAACTCAAAAAAATGGTCGTTACGTCTTGGTCGAGCCGGTCACCAACGAATCGGCAAGTCCTGAAAAGAAGGGGGTCTTCATCGACCGTCAAACTGCTGAAGTGTTGGCCGAGAAACCGGAAGAACTTGATGCAGATCAAAACAACAAGTGAAGCCGATCGCAACAAAAGCCTGCGACCGGTTTCGTTGGCACGCCGTCGTTTAACCGCGTGCCCCAACGAACCGCATTTTGCAATCGCGCGGGGCGATGCCCACGCGGTTAAACGATTTTCCGGTAGGGTCTATCAAAGACAATTTTCCAAAAGGTGGCCTCTCCAATTGGTTTACGTCTCAAATTGGGCGAAACTTGACGGGCCAAAACGAGGTATACAAGATTGGGGATTTGGCCTTTAATTACGTTGTTTCATCCGATTGTTTTGCAAGAATTCCTTAGATGCGAAGTCGCTCCGAGCTAAAACTGATATTCGGAATCTTGATCTGGATCGGCTTATTGAGCAGCGGGGTTCTCTTTGCACGCAACGCTTTCAAAGACGCTGAGGGAACGCCTTACAAGATCGCTAAGTTTCTCTCGACTCCGCACCGAAAAGTTGAGCTTCAATTTACGGAGCAGCAAGTGTTTCGCGTTGGGATGCCAATTTTTCTTTTGCAAGACGGATTAACCGCGCCCGTGGGGCGAGTCGTTCGCGTTAAAGAACCGGATTCGACGGAAAAAAGGTACGTCTGGGCGGATCGAGCGTACGCTGAATTATTCTCGACCGCACCGGAAATCGGTCCGAACGATTACTTGACGTTCCACGAAACGCCCGAGAACTTTGCTTGGGTCATGGAAATGATGTTGCCTTCAGAGACGAGGCAACAAATCGGCGATCTGATTTTAAGCGCCTACAAAGATCATCAGACTGAAATCGTGGCGGCGTTTCGCCCGATCGTCGAAGATTCCATTCGCGACGCGTCCGAGATTATTGGAGAAGACATTCGCAGCGCAATTGCAAAACGCGAAACCGAGCTGTCCCGCCTGGGAGAAAAGTTTCGGACGAATTTGATCGAAAAGGAAATCATTCCGCTGGTGCAACGGGAAATTTGGCCGGTCGTGCAAATGGAATCCCAACCGCTGGTAACCGAGATTGGAATGCAGATTTGGCAAGAAGTTTCTTTGTGGCGGTTTACCTGGAAGTATTTGTATGACAGCGCCCCATTTCCGGAGCGTAATCTGTCTAGGAAAGAGTTTCGGCGATTCGTCAATACCAAGGCGGTTCCGATCATTGAATCACATATCGGTGACATTATCGAAGTGCAGCAGAGAATTCTTTCCGAAGTTTCACAGAACGAACGAGTCAAAGAAACGGTCAAAACCAGCATCCGACACATCATGGAAGACGAAGAAGTCCAACGACTGGTGACCGACATTTTTCGCGAGGTTTTCATTGACAATCCTCGTTTGCAGGAAGTTCTCGAAAAAAATTGGAATAGTCCCAAGGCACAAGCGGCTTTGGCGATGACGAACACTCGTCTTGAATCAACGATTACAGGCATCGGTCAAATCCTGTTCGGGTCGCCGGATGGAGAAATCACGCCCGCATTTTCCCGTGTCTTGCGCAGTCGAATCCTCCACAAAGATACAACTTGGTTGGTCCTACACGTGGGCAAGGCAGAAGGCGACGAAACTGCCGAATCTGATAGTCAGACAAAACGCGTCTTGAAGGTAATTCCGGGAAAGACTTCGACAGAAAATCCGTTTCATATTCCAGCTAACATGAGTTTCGAAAATTGAGCGAGAACATGTCAGCAAAAAAATCGGTGACGACTGGTTCGACCGGTATTGTCGTGAGCGGATTATCGGTAGTTGCCGGTGACAAGACTTTGCTCGAAAACACGTCTGCCGATTTTCGCGCTGGCGAAATTACACTTGTGGTTGGTCCCAGCGGTGTCGGCAAGTCGATACTTTTGCGGATCATGGCGGGAATTCTGGACAATCACGCTGAAGGAATTGGATACGAAGGAAAAGTTCTCGTCGATGGTCAGCTAACAAAGCCCGGTCGCGCCGGGGTAGTTTTTCAGTCGTTTGCGTTGTTTGATGAACTCAAGCCGCTGGCCAATATGGATTTTGCCCGTACCTGTGGAGGCCAGCACGCGAGCGAACTGACTTCGGCCGAACTTCTGGAAAAACTTCGAGTTCCCGTGAATGTACCGACATCGCGGCTGAGCGGCGGTCAACGTCAGCGACTCGCCATCGCAAGAACGTTGGCTTACAACCCGACTGCGATTCTTTATGACGAACCAACTTCCGGTCTGGATCCGCTCACGGGAGGTCAGGTTGCAAATCTCATTCGGCAAACACATGAGGAATACGGAAAGACATCTGTCGTTGTGACACATGACTATCATTCCTTGATGCCGATCGCCGATCGGATTTACTTGCTTGATCCAAACAAAAAGGGATTAGTCGAAGTTCCAAAAGATGAATGGTCTGAAATCCCGAATCGACTGGCTCCGATGTCGACGGCAACCAGTCAATCGGCTGAAGTGACTGAGACGGCGAAGAGTTTGGATCGGGTTCAGAGATGGCTCACGAAGTTTTTTATTGGCACGACAAACGTTTTTTCCGCCGCATGTATCGGGCTAGTCAGCCTGATCCCGATTTGGAAGAACCCAACCTGGGGGCTTCGTTTCCTGGGGCATTTTGGGCGATTGGTAGCAGGACCGACGGCCTGGTTCTATTTGATCGCGGCCGGTTTTATCGTGGGCTTTGTCACGACCTATTTCACTTTCCAGTTTTTGCCATATGCGGCATATACCGAACCGCTGCTGATTGAAGACTTGTTGACAGCGTTGGGTTTTGCAATGTATCGCCTTTTTGTGCCGACACTTGCAACCGTGCTAATCGCTGCACGGTGCGGGGCCGCAATAACGTCCGATATTGGTGGGCGTCAGTACGGTAATCAGATTGACGCGATGAAAACGTTTGGGACAAGTCCGCGGTCGTATTTGCTGACGCCGATCCTGTGGTCATTCTTGATTGGGACACCGATCCTGAATTTTATTGCGTATGCCACTGCGCGAATCACAAGTCTGATAACTTTCTCGATCACCCATCAGAGCCACGGCGCCGATTTCTGGAACTACAATTTTCATCGGGGCCTGAATGTTCTCGGTTCCTTCACCTATCGGGGATTCTGGTGGTTGCTGGCAAAGCTACTTTGCTGTGGGCTGGGAATCGCCATTATCTCGTATTATCAAGGTCGCGCGCCGAAGTATTCAACGACGGATGTGAGTCGTAGTGTGACATCGACCATCCTTTGGGCCACGTTGTTTGTATTGGTTGTCCATTTTATTTATTCGTTTTTCGAGTATCAGGGAGTGATTCCGGGTAGTCCATCGGCGGCGGGTGTGAAACCGGGCTCATAATTCGGAGCACTTTACGTTAGTTTTTCCACAATCAGGCGATAGCTCGCGACAGGATTATTGATTTTGAGTAGATTACGGGGATGAGTCCGGGAATTTCATATTGGATCGTTGCATGGTCAATGATGGGATTGGCATTTATCGCTGCGTTTACGGCGATCATGTTGAGTGCTCATTTTCTTGATCGCAACACTCAGCCAGTGGATTCAGAAGATACATAGAATTTGGATGTTCAACCTTTACAAGACGAATTTTGTTTAAAACGGAGGATTCAATGAAACTTAGATTGCTGACGGGGTTGATTCTCGTCGCAAGTTTGATCGCGATCGGTTGCGACCCGGACCGCGGAAAAACACCGGTTGCAAATAATGATGTCGACAATTCGGCCAGCAGTACGGTGACTCCAACGGGCGTGGTCGTTGGGCCTGAGGTCGGCAATCTCGCGCCCGAGATCGAAGGCGTTGACCTTGACGGAGTTGAATTCAAACTTAGTGATTATCGCGGCAAAGTCGTCATGCTTGATTTTTACGGTGATTGGTGAGGTCCTTGCCGTGCGATGTACGGCCACGAGCGGGCGCTCGTTGAAAGACTGAAAGACCAACCATTTGCACTTGTCGGTTATAACTTTGGCGATGAGCTGGAGCATATTCGGAATGCCGTCGAGGAAAATAACCTGACTTGGCGATCATTTTTTGGTGGTAAAGATCGGACTGTTCCCGAAAAATACGCTGTCCAAGGCTACCCAACCATCGTTATCATTGACGCCGAAGGTGTCATTCGAAGCGTCGGACATAGGACGAATGATGAATTGATTGAAGAGCTGTTGGCAGAAATGTAAGCAGATTCGACAGATGAAACTTAGCACCCGAGTCGTCAGATTTGGCGATTCGGGTTTTTTGTGCCGTTGGGATTGTCCAAACCTGCATTGACATTTGCGTCCAAAGTCATCCTCAGGGAGCCCAAGCGACTGAAGGATCTCTCATTGTTCACGTAGATCCTTCTGCGATTTTAGTGAGCCGCGACGCGTAAGCGGCCGGGCCCCGATCACCCGGTGCCTTACGGCTCACGCCAGAAACGGCAAAGCCAACGTTATAACACATGTAGTCAACAAACTGGCACCGTCCAACTAGTCAATAGATAACGGTGGCGAGTCCATGTTGACCGTGTAACGATCGACGAATTTTAGGAACTTTTGTTCGCACTCTTGCATCGCCTTTTCGGTTGCCGCTCCTTGACGAATCGCCGTTTCTAATACGCTGTTGCCATCGAGGCCGAGCCCGAGGCCTCGCACGACGCCCAGTACTTTTTGGACCTGCGGGTCGGCCTTGATTCGTTCAATATCTTCGGGACTCTGCTGGTTGCCATTTGCCGTCGCTGAAAACATGGCGATTTGTTTCCATTTTCCGGGAGCCATTTTTGCAAAAAAGATTGTTTCGACTTTGGCGATTGGCGATCCAAAACTTTGGGCAACCCGGGTGACGCGCACGCCGCGAAAACCGTCACGCTCAGCCGCTTCTGTGGTGGCGTTCCACCAAGCAGTCTGGTTCGAACGATCGCGATCGCTGCGATTGTCAAGGTTGAGTTCTTTGAGCAACTCGTCAACCAAGCCACGTCCGCTTAAGTCACCTAGTCCTCCTTCGAGCGCTCCGAGGTTCAATTCACCGCTCAGGAACTGACCGAGCAGGTCTTGCGCATTGGCCGGATTGTTTTCAACGATCCGGATGAGATTCGAACCCGTGCCCTGGTAATCCAGTTTTTTGCGAAGCACGTATTCAAACAACGCGACTCGCGCATTCCACTGGTTTTCGCTTTGCGTCGTCGAGGAAGCAACCTGATCGGACAGATCGACTTTTTCCGTGGCGATGTCGACGCCTCTTTTCTTCAAATCGCGAGCCAGCGCTGCAGTCGTCCGATGGGTGACCCGATCGAGTTTGTGTTTCCAGGCACAGCCCACGATATGCCGGCGTTCGGCCGGTTGAATGAACACTTCTCGGATATCGCTTGCCAGGTAGCTGATCACCGTGAACGGTTGTTTGGCGATGTTTTTGGATTCCGTGTTTTCATGTTGTTTGGTGATTCGAGCCTTTTCTTCTTTGATGAACTCAATCAAATCTACGTCGTTGCTCCGTTCCTTTTCCCAGCGATCCAGTTTGTTTAGGGCTTCGGTGCGACTTTTCTCAAACGACTGAATCTCCCGGGCAAGATGTTCCTTGTAGAGTTTTGGGTAGGTTTTTCCAAACCATTTCCGCTCGACGACCAGCGTCAGACCACCATCCGGATGACGATCCATCACAACGCCGTACAATTTTTTTCCGGACGTCAAAGTGATCTCGTCAACTCCGAGCAATTTTCGCGGGCTGCTGGGACGTTGGGCTGCAGATGAAGTTGTCAAACCGATGATCGCCAGGATGACGATCCAATGAGCCGCCTGTTGTTTGCGAAGACTGGTGCAATTCATCATGACGTAAGTATAGGACCGATCGCCGAATCCAACAAACGTTCAGATGAATTAGATTTGCGCCCCTACTCTTAAGACTTGGCTTTTAGCTGTTTTTTCAGCTCGGCCAATTGAGCGAACTCGGACCGCTTTTTATAGAAACCGTCAAGTGGGTAACAACCGGACACCAGTCCCTGTCGTGGTGCCGAGGTGCAGTCGCTGAAAGTCCGACAAATCCGTTTTCGCATCAGTTCCTTGCCCTCCAGCACGTCGGCGGGTAGATCCGGGTAAGACAATACCATTCGACCGAGTCCAATCGCGTCAACTTTGTGCGAACGAATCGCCGCTTGTCCGACATGGGGCAACCATTCTTGAAGATACGAATATCCAGACCCAACGAAAACGAGTTCGGGATGTTCGGCTTTCAATTGGCTCGTGACCTTAATTTGTCTCGCAACGCCAACCAGCGGATCTTCCGGCGGCAGGTATCCATCTGAAGGCGGGAAGATCGCCGGTCGCTGAATATGCGGATTGTAATATGGGCTACCCGCGGTCGTACAGACTAGCTTGACGCCGAGAGAATTTAACAGGCTCAAAAACTTGTTAGGCTCATCAAGGTCAATCCGCCTCCCTGTTTCGTCACTGCCCCAACCGTATTTGTAATCCTTAACCGGCGTTGGAGTGCCCCTGGCGTCTGGGCCGGGCTCAAACGGGCAAAAGTCGAATACGCTGACCCGGACACCGATTCGGAGACCAGGCACATTGGACTGAATTCCACTAACAATTTCGCATAGGAACTTGGTGCGGTTTTCGAACGTGCCGCCAAATTCGCCATTTCGGTCATGACCCGAAAGCAATTCATGACCCAGGTAACCATGGCAATGTTTGATGTCAACGAATTCAAATCCGGCTTTCCAGGCAAGACCGGCGGCATTGACAAAGTCATCGATTAATTGCTTCAGGTCATCATCCGTCAAAATCGCAGAGCGGGCGTCGACTGAAAACCTCTGGTCGAGGATGGGATGGGCATAGACGGTTCGTGGTTCGAGTTTCTTCTTGTCATGTGGCCTGGCAAATCGACCTGAGTGCGTCAGCTGCAGTCCCACAAGCAAATCATCGACAGTATGAAACCGTTCACGATGTGCCGACACCAGGTCGGTTCGTAATGACTCGATCGACGCAATGGTCGACTGATTGAGCATGAGTTGATTTGGATTTGCCCGGCCATCATGCCGAACGGCAACGGCTTCTCCACCCCAAATCAATTTCGCGCCGCTGATTCCAAAATTACGCCAACGACGCCGGGTCAAATCGGTTGGCTCTCCCGCATTCGTGCCGTCCCAACCCTCCATCGGAAGAACGCAGAAGCGGTTGCCAATCCGCTTGTTCTTGTCCAATTGAATTGCTTGACCAAGCGGAGAGTCTTGGCCGTGTTCGAGTGATGACTCGAAGGGCAACTCAAGTCTTAATTCACGTAGCCGGCCTTGAAACAGCTCAGGAGTATTCAGCTTCGAGATGCGCGGGTAGGCCACAATTATTCTTTCAAGTCGAGGCCAAGCTGTTTTCCAACTTCAAACAGAATCTTCCGATCGCTGGCCGGTCGAGTCGGACTGTCGGAATGCGTGAGATCACTGGAAATCCAGCCGCGTTGATGCAGAAACATCGCCGCGCTGTGTTTGTAAGCCGAGGTTGGCCTACGAAAGGCCAGGAATCCCAGGTACTGAAGTACATCATTCAGCTGATAAAACTCGGGATCACCCGTTTTCCACAGCTCGTCGCGTTTGGCAAAAACGTCTGGACAAAATGTACTCAATCCAAGCAGGTAGTCGCTGCCATACATCACCATGTCGATGGCCAGATCGTTGCCAGTCAACACCATGAAATCGGATCGCAGTTCATCACGGATCATTAAACGCTGCCATTCGAGGTCGCGTCTGAGCGATGAATGTTTCGCACCGATACAGGCCTTAATTTCCATCAGCGCGCGATACACATCGAGCGAATAGATTGCGCCAAATGGTGCAAACATTTTGCCCAGTTCAAACGCAAAAAAGCGGTCACAACCCTCGCCGATTCTTCGATAGCTGCCGGTGATTTGTTCGTCTGATTGTTGCGTCAATCCATACGATTGAAAAATGATGGGCGTTCCGCCATGGGTTTGAATCGTTTCGATCTGACTTTGATACCCGGGTAAATCAAAATCGGAACCCGGCCGGTCTTTTATAAAAACCCCGGCAACAAACTCGTCGCCTTGCAAAACCGACCGCGTCGACGCCAGAACCGTTGCTCGCGCCGATTCATCGATTAAGTTCGCGTAACCCGTGTCCATGTTGACGGCCGGTATCAGACCCGCCTCGTTTGTGCGGCGAACGTGATCCTCAAAAGCCTGCCAGTCGATTTCACCGCTTGCTTGATACGGCAGCAGGATAGCCGACATGCCTTTGATCACGCGTTTGGGTTTGAGCAGTTTGAGCCTTTGGGCGGCTTCTCACTTCCGCCTGAAGGCGGGACTACAAACAGTCTACCGTTTCACCCGCACTGATTTACCCGCCATCAACGCTTCGACTTCTGGCTTCGTTGCCATCGTTGTGTCGCCAGCCGTTGTCATGGCCAGCGCTCCGTGAGCGGCTCCATAATCCACTGCGATTTGCGGGTTGCCTGTTGTCATTAGGCCGTAGATCAGTCCAGACGCGAAACTGTCACCGCCGCCGACTCGATCGAAGATCTCCAGGTTCGGACGATGGGTCGACTCGTAAAGCTTTTCGTCCTTCCAACAAAGCGCGCCCCAGTCGTTGATCGTCGCCGATTTCACCGTTCGAATTGTTGTCGCAATTACTTGGAAGTTCGGGAATTCGTTGATGGCCTGTTGAATCATTTTTGCAAAACCTTCGATCGGCAAAGACTTCAATTCTGCATCGACGCCTTCGATTTCCAAACCAAGGCAAGCGGTAAAGTCTTCTTCGTTGCCGATCATCACATCGACAAGCGGCGCGATGTCCCGGTTAATCGCCTGACAACTTGTCTTGCCTCCGAAGGCATCCCACAGAGATGCTCGAAAGTTCAAGTCATATGAAGTGATGGTCCCATGTTTTTTGGCTGCAACGAGAGCCTCTTTGATCACATCGGGCGTCGTGTTTGAAAGCCCAGCAAAGACGCCGCCTGTGTGGAACCAGCGAACTCCCTGTTTGCCGAAGATCTTATCCCAATCGATGTCTCCCGCCTTTAATTGCGAGGCGGCTGAATGTCCGCGATCAGAAGTGCCCAGCGCCGCCCGGACGCCGAAACCACGCTCGGTAAAGTTCAAGCCATTGCGAACGTTGCTGCCCACACCGTCAAACGGGCTCCAAATCACGTTAGAAATGTCAACGCCGCCGGCAAGAATCAAGTTTTCGAGAAGCCGCCCAACTTCATTGTCAGCGAACGCGGAAACCAAGGCTGCTCTCAAACCAAAACAACGCCTCAAACCTCGTGCGACATTGTATTCGCCGCCACCTTCCCAGACCTCGAATCGCCGGGCCGTGCGGACGCGACCCTCACCGGGGTCTAACCGTAACATGACTTCGCCCAGCGACAAAATATCAAATCGGCTTGATTCTACGGATCTGATTTCCATCGTTTTATTTAACTTTCGAAATTGCTTCTGTGTGTACAAGTCAGGCATTGTGCATCATGCCCAGCGAAAATACCAGAAGCGGTTTCAAAACTAGTTTTTTTGAGATCGTAGTCCAACGAAAAAAATGTGTGTAGTTCCGATGTCAGGCAAATGCTGTCACTGGAAGTTCAGAACGATCAAGTCATCCTGAAGGAGCCTAAGCGACTGAAGGATCTGCCCTCACTGTGAAAACACAGAAACACAAAGAATCTCAGTTATCTCTGTTGCCTCATGTTCAAACAGGCAGC
>CAMYNE010000041.1:0-758 GCA_947259675.1 uncultured Pirellulaceae bacterium | reverse complement strand
CTTAGCAACACGACGCACTCGATTCACTGGTGTAAGCGGATAGCTTTTTTCCATTTCCTTGTCACCGACGATTGCTCGAAGAACTCGAATGACTAAACTATGGGACCAGAGTGGTCTATTCGCAATGTCCATTATTAAGTTTTTCAGGTAGTCCAATTATGGCGGCCCCTTTTTTAGTTTTAGACATCGTCCGAGTCGACGCTCGAAAAAATGAACCCATCTATCGACAGATTTACAGTTCGATTCGCAATGCGATTTTGACGGGCAAACTGGGGAAATCCGATCCACTTCCGTCAACAAGAGAACTTGCAGTTCAACTGGGGCTTTCGCGAATGACGGTGGTTAATGCATACGACCAGTTGACGGCTGAGGGGTACCTGACAAGCACCGTTGGTAGCGGCACTTATGTCAGTAAAGATTTGCCTGAAGAGCAGCAGATGGTCAAGTTTCGTTCCGCGATTCAACCAGCCGCGTCGGAGAAAACGGTGGCTTCATCGGCGACCTATCTCTCCAAAGCGGGAAAGCAATTCGAAGCGGCCCAGTCGTCGGCGCCCGAGTTTCTACCAGGTAAGTTGTTGCCTTTTCGGCCGGGCGTACCAGCGCTCGACGAGTTTCCGAAAGAGACGTGGTCTAAGATCTGCCGCACGCATTGGAAAAGCTTTTCCGATCAAGATCTCTCTTATGGCCATTCAGCTGGTTACTTGCCGTTGCGAAAGTCCATTGCTGAATATGTACGTGCATTCCGAGGCGTTCGATGT
>CAMYNE010000040.1 GCA_947259675.1 uncultured Pirellulaceae bacterium | reverse complement strand
GCAATTTCGCATTCGTGATGAGGAAAGATCAAATCTTCACCGCCGGTGTGAATGTCGATCACTTCCCGACCCAAAACTTTACTCGCCATTACCGAACACTCAATGTGCCAGCCCGGATAGCCGACGCCCCAAGGCGAATCCCACTTCATGATATGCTGATCGTCAGGCTTCCATAACATGAAGTCAGCTGGGTGTTTTTTCTTGGCCTGATTCTCCTCGGATACACGGCCGCCGGCACCCGACTGCAACTTTTCAAGCGTGTTGCCACTAAGGCGACCGTATTCGGGGAAGCTTTCTACGCTGAAGTAAACAACGCCATCGTCAGAAACGTAGGCATGTCCCCGTTCAATCAGGCGTTGGATCATCGATTGCATACTTTGCTCACCGACCACATGTTCCGTTGCTCGCGGAATGTTCTCCGGCGGATCGAACGCAATTTTGTATCCCAACTTGCGCGAGTCTTCCAAAAAAGCGTCTGTGTAATATTCAGCAATCTGATACGGATCAGTCGGATCTTCGATAGCACCGTCGGGAACACGGCCCGTTTTTTTGTTCTCCTTCATGCGATTGGCCGCTTCGATCATCTTGTCCGCTTCGCCTTCTACCATGTGACCGACATCGGTGATGTTCATCACGTGATGAACTCGGTGCCCCAGCAGCTCCAGCGAGCGACGAAGCAAATCACCAAACAGGAACGAGCGAAAATTCCCGATGTGGGCAAAATCGTAGACCGTCGGCCCGCAACTGTACATTCGTACTACGCCTGGTTCGATCGGTTTGAATTCTTCGAGTTGATTGGTCAGCGAGTTATAGAACTGGATTTTCATCGGCGAGGTCGAGTTGGGCTTAAGGCAAAAAAGCAAAATAGGCAAACTGCAACGTGAATCTACTCGTTATTGGTGACTCATTTCAAGGCGTATTAACCGAGTGTTGATGTTTGAGCCCATTTGCTACTGCTTGCCGTTATTCACAGTATGTTGATGTTTTTGACAAACGAACAAAAAGTCATTCTGAGGGAGCTTTAGCGACCGAAGAATCTCACGCAAAACACGAGAGATCCTGTCGTCGCTCCACTCGGTTCAGGATGACTTCAACTTCTTCAAAAAGCCAGAAGTTGAACGGTATTGCCGTTAAACGAGCTGAAATCCCAGACCCTTCGTCTATAAAGGTAATCCTGTCAGTTCCCAAATCTCGTACAACCAGGGATGGACCCAGGGATTGTCGGCGGAATAAAAAGCCGAAAGAGCGCTAATGGCAAGCAATAGAAAGCAAACGATCCGCCCCGTTCCAGATCGTCCCAGCCAGTCAACCACTGGCATCATCGAGACCAACCATAACGGCGCGAGCCAAAACAGCCAACGGAGACCGCTCGTCACGCCGCCGTAGTTGCGCTCCATCTCTGGTCGCATGATGTAGAACGTCAGCACGACGACCGTCAAAACCAGGCTCATCCCGCCCAACCAGCGAAGCTTGAGTCGTTTGTTGAACATCAATCCCAACATTCCGGCGAAACTAAACAGCCAGATTGGCGTTAACGAAAAAATACCATGATGCCCAAAGAGAATGTGAAATGCGTACAAAACTTGAGAGGCCTGGCCTCGATCCACAACCGACTTGTTCGCGTCATTGATGGATAACCAATAGCTGCCCGGATAGTCGTACCAGTTTTGCCATTGGCGAATTTGAACATTCGATTCGCCTTTTTGCATGGTAATCGCGAACTGCTTAGTCGAATTGGCGTCGCGAACGACCCAGCGCTTTTCGCCCTCAGGCACAATCGGCCAACTACCGTGCTCGACTCTTGGAACAGCCATCTCGGAATCAGGCGATAATGCATCGCGAAGTTCGGCAGGAAATTGACCGGCGTCAAGCTGTTCTGAAAAATCGCCTTCAACCGTATGCAGAACCGGTCCGTCTCCTCGATGATTGTACGGCTGTTGCCATTCACCATGAGCCGCGTAGTTGGTTGCAAAGAATGCGACAACGACGATCGCCATTCCGGGCAAAAATCCAAGCGCAGTCTGTTTCGGCGAACGGATCAAACACGCCAATCCTGCCATGCCGAAAAACGACAGGGCAGGCAACTCGTTGGCGACCGCAAAGGCTCCGAATAAACCGGCGAGAAAATACATCGCCCATCCTGCTTCATACTTTTGGTCAACATACTGACCGTTTTCATCAAGCACCTTGTCTTCACGCCAAACTTGCGTCACACAATAAAGTGCAACCATGACACTGAGCGCCGCGGGCAGATGATTATTAATCGTTACCACAAAGGTTGAAAGAAGCGTGCCGAAACCGGCCGCCGCTAAAACGTAATATCGCGTCCAGTCCCGAACCGGAATTCGGTCGATCAACAAACTGAATAACCAAAGGTAGACCAGCCATGGCAAGACGTTCGTCATGATGAGCATTGCCCGCGCAACAAAAATCGCGTCGTCGCGCAGCGTCCACCCTGTTAGCAACTTAAGGGCTTTGTATTTCCAGGCGAGGATCGTCGGGAAGAGCGTTGGCTTGGTGGAATAATAGTGAAACTCCCCATCCGAACCGACGTGGCGAACTTTGTCGATCGAATCCCAGGCAATCTTGTTTTCAGGATCCGCGATCACATCGTCAATTTCGTAGACTCCATCGTCACCGAGCGAGCGAATCGTACACCAGCGACTGCGGTCATTTGCACTGAAAAACGGCGAATCACCTTTCGCCTGATGATTTTGAACCGTGAGGACTCGACCACCCACCATGGCGACCGAGCAAACAATCAGAATCCAGTAAATCGCCCAGTGCCGTTGCGCGCACGAATTCGTAACTTCAGCGGGGCAAGCGGCATTGGAACTGTTTGACATCGAACTGATAACTAAACGGCTTTGATCTGGTTATTTTCTTCGTCGGATTCATCATCGACCGGAAGAACGGAACCTGCAACGGGTCGATCTTCTGAAGGAATCTGATCGCGAATCGAGTACGGTCGTTCACGCTCTTGTCCGCGAGCAATAATCAGCTCCGCCAGGAATCCCATGCATAACAACTGCGCTCCAAGCAACATCGCGGCCACGGAATAAAGAACGATTGGCCGCTGATGAAGCGGTACCCAATCTCCAAATATTGTCATTCGCAACACCCAGTAAATCGCCATCCAGACCATTCCCAGTGAACCCAGTCCAAAGGCAACCAAACCGACTGAACCAAGCAAATGTTGCGGTCGTTGATGGTATCCCGTCAGGAAACTGACGGTCAAAAGATCCAGGAATCCTTTGGGTAACCGAGACAAGCCATACTTTGACTTACCGTGCTTTCGCGCGCGATGATGGACGATCACCTCGCCAACCCGATATCCACGCGCCGCCGCCAGAACCGGAATGAAGCGATGCATTTCGCCATAAAGTTTTACTTCATCAAAAATCTCCCGGCGGTAAATCTTGAAACCGCAATTGTGATCGTGAAGCCGAACTCCGGTAAGCCAGCCGACCAGCCAGTTAAATAACCGGGATGTCAATCGTTTTCCAATTGGATCACGGCGTACTTTCTTCCAGCCGCTCACACAGTCAAATTCGTTGCCGAGACGATCAATCAGCTTAGGAAGCTCGTGAGGATCGTCTTGCAAATCGGCATCCATCGTAACAATCACTTCGCCGACCGATTGATCGATCCCGGCTCGCAATGCCGCTGCCTTGCCAAAATTTTTGCGAAATCGTAACGCTCTCACATGCTTTTCGTGTTTTGCAAGCCGAGAGATCACATCCCAGGAACCGTCTGACGAACCGTCATCGACGAAAACGACTTCAAAATCGTAATTGTTTGTTTGCGCGACAGTTTTGATTTCACCAAACAGCGCGTCAAGCGAGTCGGCTTCGTTGAGAACCGGAATAATGATTGAAAGTTTCGGCATGAAAGTTCAAATTTGTACTAAAGTCTTCGTCAAAATACACCAAAACAACATTCACAAAATTTATGTTTCATCTGATATGTTGTCCCGCGCAGCGAAATGTGAGGCTCAGAATGACTTGGATTGTTGATTCTATGCTCGGGAGTCATCCAACCTGTCATATCCGACGCGCCCGCAAGAATCATTGACCCTTGTCCCCACTCTTTATTCGCCACCAATAAATTATACCAGAGGTCAGCATTTCTGACGCTAACCAAACAAATCGGATTACGATCGCCGCAATAACTGCTGTTACCGTACCGAATCGCGTTCCCAGCAAAGGTATCATCACCAGTTCACGGACGCCCAATCCCCCCGGTAACAACGTTACAAAACCGGCGACAGTAGCCAACGAAACGCAAACAAGAGTCAAAGGTAAGTCGTCGATTGTTATGTCCGTACCCGGCAAACCACGAATTACCAACCACAGACTCAAGCCATTTAAACACCAACCAAGGCTCATCACGATCCAGCCGAACAACATCGTGTTCAGCCCCAAGCCTGATAAAAAGGACTGGCCCGATGATTTGCTTCTTGTAATCAGCGCTGCAATTTTGCGAAAAACAGTTGGCCAGGTAAGGACCCCGGCGATCAGAGTTAATGCGATCGCCGTGATTTGAAGCGACGTTTGTCCTTGGAAATTTAACGCCAACAGCAGACTGGCAATCGCGGACCCAACAAATATCCAGGTCAAAGTCTCGACAAACACACTTGCCGCGGCGGGCCCCGTTTGAACTTCAGGACCGCGAATGATGTCTGTCCGAATGATGACCACCATCGCCTTACCGGGAACGTATTTGCCCAACTGACTTGCGAAAAACGCCAACAGTGTCTTGCCGAATAATGGTTTCTGACCAAGTGCCAGCAGAACTCGATACCAAAACAGACACGATAAAAACATGGCTCCCACATAAACAACGACCGCCATTGCCCAGAAAGTTGGATTTACTTCACTGATCCGGAAGTCGGTTGCGACTAGCTGGGACCAGGTTGATGCGATCATATACGTCAGCGCTGCAATCACAGTTGTTGCTACCACAATTCGGAACGCCATGATCCATGCCGACCTGGCTGAATTGGATCTGTTGACGTTTGATAACATGTTGGGTTGCGCTGTTTGGGGTGCGTTGCTGAGAAGCGTAAGTTACGCCGTTGGAGAAGTCCTGTGTCTTCACCGGCCCTTTCCCTGATGGACACGAGAGGGTCGGAGATGCGAGTTTACGGTCTAATAATTAATGGTGAATCGTGAATGGTGAATTGTTAATTGAAGGTGCTTGGGAATTGGTAACTGGATTCGTGAGAATTCAGTTGGACCACACATTGCGTCTAAACTATCACGACGCCAGCTACATCTGCAGCCTTGAATAAAGTGATTTGATTCCCCGACCTCCTCAATTAGGTTTTTTTCTCATTAGCCATTCAAAATTCAGCATTCACAAATAATTATCCTTTCCTGAAGAAGCGGGACTGCTGTTCTGTCGGTTTGGTGCGTAGCCGACAGAATACCCACCGTCAAAGCTTGAATCGACCGAAATGTAACATGCACTTGGGATTTGCACCTATCCGAGTTCGCTGACAGGTTAATAATCACTCGTAAATGGGCAGAAAACGGGGTGCAGATTTCACTATTTACCTGAAATGCTTAAAATGGCTACCATGACCGCCTGCCCAGAACAATTAATCCCCGTGAAAATTCCGTTGGAGCGATTCCCATGAAAGGAATGATGGTAACGCTGCTGGTTTTGATGATGACCGGGACGGTCATCGGCCAGCAACAGAATCAGGAAAACACCGGTACGCCCGGTCTTTTCACACTGTGGTTGAACGACGCAAAAATCGAACAGCTCAAGGCGAATCCCAGTGGTTTGCTCGCTGCTGTTCCAGCTCATGTACAAGGCAAACTTGTCGACGTGTTGTTGCGTCACGATAGATATCGTACCGAAGCAGACAAGAACGGTGCGATTGGTATGCAACAGGGCCGATTCAACCTGTGGCTTAACGCCATTCGGATCAAGCAGCTTCGGGAAAACCCGCAAGGCTTGGTTGCAGATGTTCCCGAGCCATTGCTGGAACCAGACAAAATCGTAAAAGTGATTCTGAAGTATGAATCGCCTTCCGCAAACAATTCGTTTCCCAGCCGCGATAATGCCACAGCGAACAATGAGTCTTCGGTGTTGACTCCATCACCGGCAACTCGTCGGTCAATGGGTTCCAGTGTTCTGGATGACAATTATTGGGCGGACCGACTCAACACGAATCGGCGAAATAACGATTCAAATGTTGCCAACCAACAATTTAATTCGCGGCGAAACCAATCTGATTTGGCAGCCAACTCGACATCTGGGAATTCAATGACCCTCGAAGATACGTTACGACGCTTGCGTGGCGAGGGCAGTGGACAATCAGCGCGGGACGCAAGAAACCAGACGGCCGAGTCTCAGCAGCGAATCTATGGCCCACCGTATATTGCCGAGGACAATCGAAGCAGTTCCCAACTCAATTATCGAGACCGGATGGGCACCCCGATCGCCCAGAATCCACGAGGTCAAGACAACGGCCCAGAATTTCGACCTAGATTTGACTCGGTTCGTCAATCCAATCTGTCAAATCCGGGAACAACGACAAGGCCACAAACCGTACTTGGACCAATCACTGATAATTCCGATTTGGAATTTCAACAAGAGCTGATTCGACGGGAACGACAACGACTCGAAGCGGAACGGATCGCCGAGGATCGCCGCATCGCGGAAAAGAAGGTTGCCGATGAAACGGCGCGTTTGGAAAATGAACGATATTTGCACCAGTTGCGAAAAGAAGGACGTGCATTAGCAGGTGGCGATGCGAATACGCCTCAGCAACCAGCTTTTCCATCACAACGTTACGCTGCAAACACGCGCCTGATTGAAAACCCGTCCCATGAATTCCCCGTTCGTCGTTCCGAGAGTTTTACGCCAACCAATCAATACGACTATAACCCAGTGCCGTCTCGTGAGAAGTTGAACGCGTCACCCAGAATCGCGCAAAAAGGAGGGCTGGATGAATACCGAACTTCGATGCCGGGACCGGGCACCAACAACAACGAAGCTGGTACGGGTAGTCCGACTCCAGCGACACTGGCCAAACAAGATGCGCATTCCGACAAAGCCTATAATTTCCTTTTTTTCATGTTGATGTTCTCGTTTGGTTTGAATATCTATCTCGCATGGATCTCGCGAGGATTTTATGCACGTTACAACGAACTAGCGGACGAATTGAGGGAGACCTTTACTTCGTCGACATAGGTCGGCCTTGAACGAACTGGACTGAGTACTATCACCAGACATGCTGGCAATTATGCTCTTTACTTTTTCGGACTAGATCGGCAGAATACCGAGCCGCAGAATTGAGACTTAATTTCGCGGAAAGACACAAAGTTACGGCCAGGAAGGCCGTTTGAAACAACTTAAACTGGCCGTCGAGGCACACTAAAGCAAGGAGCGCTGAAAGTGAAAACGAAGCGAAGGATCGCCACGTTGATGATGACTCAGTTCGTCATCATCTGTACTTGTCTTGCATCAGCTGAGGCTCAAACCAACGTCGCTCTCTGTGACGTCGGCCTCATCTTTAAAAACCATCCTGAATTCACGCAGAAACTTGCTGCCCTGAAACAGGAAGCGGATCAGTTCAAGGTTACTGCCAACCAAGTCCAACAGCAACTTGCGCAGAAGGCAGAAATCCTCAAGCAGTACGAACCGGGTTCGGCTGAATTCAATCAAGCTGAAACCAAATTGGCTCAGGAATCGGCAGCCATCGAAATCGAGCAGCGGGACACGATGCGAAAGTTGATGCAGAATGAGGCCGAGCTGCATTACGAAACGTACGTCCAGGTCACCCAATTCATCGGTGATTATTGCCAGGAAAATGGCATTCAGCTGGTATTGCGGTACAACAGCGAGTCGACTGAACCGAACAATCCACAATCGATTATGCAAAAGGTCAACGGCAGCGTCATCTACCATCAAAACCGGAAAGACATTACGCCAATCATTATCCAACGGATTGTGCAGGCGACAGGCACGGCCAATCGCGGTCAAAATAATGTTCAGCGATAAGCCATATCTCGAAACGTCTTTCTGAAAGCCACTACCTTGTTGTCAATTCACCGCAAACAAACGACCGTTGAGCGTCCTTCTCAGGTTTCCGGTTTCGGATTCTGGAGTGGATTGGATGTGACGATCGAATTTCGACCCGCCGTTGAAAACACGGGAATCGTCTTTGTGCGAGCTGATTTGCCTGGCAATCCTCGCATCCCGGCGCAGATTCATCACCGAGCTCAAGGCCCTCGTCGGACCACACTTGTTCATCAAGGGTGTGCCGTTGAACTGGTCGAACATGTGATGTCAGCCCTCTTCTGTTTACAAATCGACAACTGCGAAGTCTGGGTCAACCGCCCGGAGATTCCCGGCTGTGACGGTTCAGCTCAGCCATTTGTTGCAGCTCTACTGGATTCTGGACGTCGGGAACTTGACGCCATGCGAGCGATTAGAAAAGTCACCGAGACCATTCGAGTCGGAGACGAATGTGCCTGGGTTCAGGCGGAACCCATCGACACCAATGACTATCACTTGTTGTACGATCTGGATTACCCGAATTGCTCCGCGATTGGAGAGCAGTCATATTCGATCTGCATCACTCCCGAGTCTTACATTGCAGAGATAGCCGCCGCCAGAACGTTTGTGCTTGAAAGCGAAGCCCAACAACTGCGGAAACAGGGGTTGGGACGAAGAGTTGAATACAGCGATTTACTGGTGTTTACCGAAGACGGCCCGATCAACAACTCGCTTCGTTTCAATGACGAATGCGCGCGGCACAAACTATTGGATATGGTAGGCGATTTTGCATTGATTGGTGCCGACTTGATCGGCAAATTTACCGCCTATCGCAGTGGACATTTCCTGAACGCCAAAATGGCGTTTGCCCTGTTGCAACAAACCAAGTCGAGCCACCCGGTAGGTGCCGATGCCGTAAAAAAAATAGCGTAATAGAAACAGACCAACCTCAAAACCACGCCACCGTTTGAATCGGACATCATAGGTAAACGAAATGCCGACCAATATTTCCAAACTTGCAGTTGTCGATCCTCAAGCTCAACTCGGTTCAGATGTCGAGATTGGCCCTTTTTGTATCGTTGGCCCCAAAGCCAAAATTGGCAACGGAACCAAGCTATTCAACAATGTGACGATTCTCGGTGACGTCACGATTGGCGAGGACAACGTTATTTCGCCCAACGCCGTGATCGGCGGGGCTCCCCAGGATGTCAGCTACCGGGGAACCGATACCAAAGTCGTGATTGGCGACAGGAATATCATTCGCGAATGCGTGACGATCAATCGAGCTTCCGAAAAAGAAGATGGTTACACGCGAGTGGGTAGCGATTGTTACTTTATGGGCTGTGTTCACGTCGCACATGATTGCCGCGTCGCCGACAAGGTGATCATTGGACACGGCACATTGCTGGGCGGACACGTTCATGTTGACCACCATGCAACCCTCTCCGGAAATGTCGGCGTGACTCATTACGCAAGCATCGGCAGCTACACTTTTGTGAGTGCCGCCAGTCGCGTCCTCCAGGACATCGCTCCGTTCATGTTGGGGACTTGTCAACGTCCGAGAAATCATGTCCGCGAAAAGAGAAATACTCCCCGAAATCGAACACTTATTGGATGTCGTCGCGATATCTCAGCAGGGTCGACACGGTCGTGGCAGAGAACTAAGGAGAACGGCAGCATGAGCCAGTTACGCGTCGCTGTTATTGGTGCTGGACATCTCGGTAAAATCCACGCCCGTCTTCTCTCGACTATCGAACAGACAGACCTTGTTGCCGTCGCCGACCCAAACCAATTCGCGCGACACGAAATCTCAGATTTGCTCGACGTACGCGTTGTTGACAATTACAAAAAAATTCGCGGCAGCATCGATGCAGCTGTTGTCGCTACGCCGACGCGATTCCATTTCGACGTTGCCGCAGATCTGCTGCAAGCCGGTATTCACTGCTTAATCGAAAAACCGTTGACCGATTCCGTGGCCGACGCGCGAGCGCTAGTCGAGTTGGCTGAACAAAACAACTGTGTCGTCAGTGTCGGTCATTGCGAACAATTCAACGCCGCCATTGAAGAAGCTCGCAAAGAAATCGGGACGGCGAAATTCGTGCAAACAGCTCGGATGAGCGGATACACGTTTCGCTCCACGGATATCGGTGTCGTTCAGGATTTGATGATTCACGACATCGACCTGGTTAACTCGATGTTTCCCGGCGAACTGGTCGACGTTCGAGCCAACGGCCTATCTGTGTTTGGCAAAAACGAAGACATCGCTCAAGCCCGGTTGCAATTCAGCTGTGGTGGTGTCGCGAACATCACCGCGTCGCGTTGCAGTTTCGTGCCGGAGCGGAGTATGCAGATCTTTGGAACCGACAGCTTTGCAAAAGTAAATCTGGCAAACCAATCGATTGATCTTGTTCACATTCCGTCCTGGGTTCGGAATCGTGAGTTCGATTTTGATTCAACGACTTTGGAACAACAGGCGTTCATCCGCGACAATCTCTTTTCTCGTGTGCTAACTCAGCAACAGACCGAAGTCGAGCCGATTAATGCTATTCTGGCCGAACAAAAAGATTGGCTTGAAGCCATCCGGTTCGGCAATCAACCGCGTGTGGGTGTTGAACAAGGCAAACAAGCTGTCGAGATCGCCCAGTCCGTTCTGGACGCGATTGACGCGCATTGCTGGTCGTTCAATGAGCCGCAAATGACCGGCTCGCTTCCGATGCTACCGCCAAAATTGGCAATGCCCGACATGCTTCCGCTTGAGCTTCAAAAGCAGCTACGCAAAGCGGCCTAGTCGGAAGATCGCGCTCTCACGCCAGGTCACGGTCCTCGAAGAGCAGGAGCGCCAAGAGCATCGCCATGGTGCCGTATAACATCGAATAGATGATCGACCAACCAAGGTAGCTAAGTGGAATTTCACTGTTCGTGTTGATCGCCGCTTGAACGTCGAAATGATTGAGCACGGGGAAAATAATCGCGATCACTTGGCCAAACAAAAGCACCGGCTCAAACGCGCCCACGACATCGGAAGACTGCACAATCAGCGGGGTGAGATGCCCCAACACGTAAATTGCAAAGCACATCAGAAAGTTGGCCAAAATTCCAAATCGTGTCGAAATCGCAACGGCGATTGCTACAAAAATGGTGACTTCCAGAAACGCCAGGAACAAAGCCGGAATCACACCCATCGATTCCGAAAAACAGGTAGTCCAATCGACGGACGCCATCGAATTTTCAACCCCGTCATAGATTGGTTTATAGGATGTCCACAGAACGAACCACAATCCGAGCACGACAAACAGAGCCGCGATGGCCAGACAAATACCGGCAAACTTGCCGAGAATAAACTGCCGACGCCCGACCGGCTTGGAGAGAACGGTCAACGCGGTACGACCCTCGATCTCTTCGGCGACAGACTTCCCGGCGGCCCAGATGGCAAGGAATATCGCCAACACGCGAATCAGGGTCAGCCCTGAATCCTTGTACATTTTAATGTCTTCACCAAACGTGTTATATGGAACGTAGATCGACGCAACCATAAAAACGACGCCGATAATCACAACCAGCAGAAACAGTGGTTGGCTGATTTCCGTTTTAAATGTCGAAAGTGCGATGGCAGCCATCTTTGGAAACGACGATGCCCAAACGAGATAAAGCACGTAAAGCAAAACCACGAACAGGGCGGCCCAGGGAATGATCCAAACCTGCGTATATTCCGGTTCTACGTTCCAGACCATTTTGATCTGAGCGTCACCACTGCCAAGTTTGTTGATGTAAAGCTTATCGATAGGTTCGTCTGGGATTGGCCCGAGCCCGCTTGCCTGTTTCACGTAAGTCGTCGTTTCTTCTCCAGCGGTCGCTTCAAATATCAGTCCGCGTCCAACGACCGCCGTGATCGGGATGTAACAGATTTCAACTTTTTGGTTCGAAACAACATCGACCTTGGAAATTTCTTCGCCGTTAAAATCAATTTCTTTGCCGTTAGAATCAACGTCGAAAGGGTCACCCGTATTACTGGCACTGCTTGGCGGGACTTCGAATTCAGTGGTAAACGAACCCGCATACGGCAATCTTGCCAGCGACTTCATCAATCCGTCCGGGTCGTCAACAACCCGGGCGACGCCGAAGCCGTTGACCAAACTGAGCAAGTATCCGGCGACCGCAAAAACAGTCATTACGATACAAGTCCAGTTCATCCAGGAAAGAAATCCTTCTCGGGCTAACAACAAACTTTCTCCCG
>CAMYNE010000039.1:5973-15617 GCA_947259675.1 uncultured Pirellulaceae bacterium | reverse complement strand
GTATCCACATCCGAAAATCAATCGTTTCATAATGTTTACAAACCGTCCCGAGTGTCGACATGGATCGGATTAGCACGAAAAACGGGGCAAATCGGTGTCTGAATATCAAATGTTGCCACTTCGCATACGCCTCATTACAGTGAAAATGGTACAATAAGCAAATGGCAAACGACTGTTCAGATAATCGGGTCGCACCGGTTTTGCAGCCTAAAAGGAACCATAACTTATGACGCGTATGCTTCAATTCACCACTGTCTTATTCCTACTCCTTTTCTTATTTGCTCCCGTCATTGCTCAGGATGATATGCCTGAAGTTGCCAGCGGCGAACAGGGTTCGGAACAAGTCAATAGTGATGCCGTCGAGTCCACAGAATCGGCCAGTCTTGAGTTTCTCAACGGGGGGACTCTGCCGACCTCGATTTCGCAATTACGCGCGATGGAAGAGCATGTTGCCGCACTCGTGGAAAGGATAATGCCAGCCACAGTCAATATCCAGGTCGGTCCTGCACAAGGAAGTGGTGTTGTCATCAGTCGAGACGGCTATATTTTGACGGCCGCACATGTAATTGGCGGACCCAATCGTCCAGCGACCATCACATTTCCTGACGGCAAAAAAGTCGCAGCGACAACTCTAGGGATCAATCGGTCGGTTGATTCCGGGATGTTAAAGATCGAAGCAAAAGGGCGTTGGCCGTATTTGGACATCGGTGAGTCTGAGTTGGTGAAAGACGGCCAATGGGTGATCGCGATTGGTCACCCCGGTGGTATCGATCTGAAACGAGGATTAGTCCTTCGTGTCGGCCGTAAAACTTTTGGCACGGAGACCATTCTTAATACGGATTGCCCGCTTGTGGGCGGTGATTCAGGCGGACCTCTGATCGATATGGATGGGAATGTGATCGGAATCCACAGTCGAATCGGCGGGCAATTAACGGATAATCTTCACGTTCCCATTGATGCATATTCTCGCGAGTGGGATCAGCTGGCTGACGGCAAACGGATTGGCGAGAAGCCTCGCCCCTATCTCGGCTTCGATATCCTGGACGAATCCAATGAAATTGAAGATGTCACCGAAGATAGCCCGGCAGACAACGCAGGTCTCAAAAAGGGAGATCGTATTATCAAAATACGAGATAGGGAAATTGAGAATAAACGCGACATTTTCTTGGAAGTCAGAAGAGTGAAACCTGGCGACAAGATCAAAATTGTCGTCCAACGAGATGACGAAGAACTGACTTTGGACCTGGCTGTCGGCAAACAATAGTTCGGCCGAATCAAATCGTAACGCGACCTCAACAAGACTCAAAATTATGGCAACCCATTACAAATCTCTTCTTACAACATTTTGCCTTGGATTTGTTTTTGCTTTTTTGCATTTAACGATTCCAAGCGTTAGCGCTCAAGGTTCGGCGGTCGAAGATCCACCCGCCATCCAGGAAGAACAGGCCGAAGAAAAAGCTGAGCAAGAAGAAGAGAAATCCGAAAAGCCGTCCAAGCAGGAAGGTGAAAAGTCATCCGAAGCGGACGAACAAGACAAAACGGATCCTGATCAAGCCAAACCCGATCAGGAAAATGCCCAGCCCGAAAACAAGGACGATGAAACTGAAAAATCTGAGGAAGACGACCAAAAGACGGAAGATGAATCCGACGGCAACAAAAAAGACGAAGATGCCGAGCCGCGTCGAACTCGATCAGGGTCGACGATCAGATCAGCTACGGCCCGTCGTCGCAACTCAAAAACAAGCCCCGAATTTGCCGAGCTTTTTCAGCCCGTCGTTGCTTCAGCATCGGCGTCAACTGCCATCGTTTATGCTGGACGCCGTCAGATTGCGATGGGCACGGTTGTCGACTCAGACGGGTTCATCCTTACCAAAGCGAGCGAAATGCGCGACGACCTCAAGTGTAAGCTCGCCGATGGCAATTCGTATTCCGCATCGGTTTACGGGGTAGACCCTGCAACCGATTTGGCCTTGTTGAAAATCGACGCCAACAACCTACCCTCCGTCGAATGGTCCAACAATCCAACCCCCGCGCCAGGACGATGGGTGGCGACGCCCAATCACGAAAACGAAGCGATTGCAATCGGCGTCATCAGCGTCAATGAGCGTGAGATTCTGCCCTCTCGACCGTTCATTGGCATTCAGATGCGACCCACAGAAAACAACGCTGGCGTCCGAATCAACCAAGTCATCCCGGACACTCCCGCGGACCGTTCCGGAATCCTGATTAACGACATCGTCGTAAAGCTCGACGATATTGATATCCCTGATCGAGAAACTCTGGTTGATTCACTTGGACAATATACGATTGGCGATGTCGCTACTTTAACGGTGAAACGGGGTGACAAAAAAGTCAAAATTCGTCTTGTCCTGGCCGACGAGGAGAACAAGAATCCGCAATTCGATCGAACTCGCCAACAAAACAGCATGGGCAGCACGCTCAGCAAACGACGGAAGAATTTTCCTTTGGCGTTCCAACACGACTCAATGCTTGACGCAAAAAACTGCGGCGGCCCCCTTGTTGATCTGGACGGTCGCGTGGTTGGGATCAACATCGCCCGAGACGGTCGTGTCTCCTCATTGGCGCTACCCAGAAGTATTGTCGATCCAGTTATCGCACGTCTTAGAACCGGTGAGTTTTCGCCGGCGGTTGTGAACGCGGAAAAGCTCAAAAAAGTGGATGCACAACTAAATGAAGTTTATGCCAAACTTGAGGAATTACCGGGCAAGAGAACAGAACTGGAACGCAAAGTTGGCATTGCAGACGCCAAAAAAGAAGAACTGGAGAAAATGCTCAAAGACATTGAGACGCGACTAAAAATGATCGAAGAAAAGAGCAGTGGTGACCGCACGGAACTTAAGAGCGTCGATAAGGAACTTAAAATCATCAATTCAGCAAAACGCCGATTGGAATCCAAACGTAAGGACCTGGAAGCGGGCTCCCAGTAAAGTCAAACGTCTCGCACCACTTGAATTAGCGTATCACTTTTGATCCCGACGAACGCGGGCGACACGATTAATCAATGGCTCGGGTTGAACGACCGGGTGATCGGGATTCCAAATAGGCTGAGAGCAAGATCTGAGCCGCAAGTTTGTCAAGCTGCGCCTTCTTTTTCTTTGGCGATAGACGGCTGTGCGAAAGTACTTCTCTGGCCATGGCGGTGGTGTATCTTTCGTCAACCCAGTCAACCGGAAGATCGGTTTGTTGCGATAACCACAATCCGAATTCTCGAGCCTGCTTTGATTTCTCGCTTTCATCACCGCTCATGTGGACGGGTAGCCCCACGACGAATCCGACGATTTGTTCCTGGTTCACGAGTTCGCGAAAATAGACCGCGTCTTTTTCCGGCGTGCGGCGGTTGTACAACTCGTAAGGGCTGGCGATCTTTCGGCCCGGATCACTGATCGCGACTCCGATCCTGACGGTGCCAAAATCAATACCGGCCAATCTTCCCGTCGGGGGAAACTCGTCTGTTTCGTCACCGCGGCTTGTCGAGTCGGGCATCTATTGGTCTTTCAGACTCGTGATCGGCTGACGAGATTCTTCCGACACGAAGTATCCGGTTTTTAGAAATTTGAGGGTGGCTTCTATTACTTCCGGCTGGTTCATCATCGTACTATGAACTAGTGGTTTAACCATCAAATCACGTGCCCCAACAAGCTTGGTTTCATCGAGTGAAACAGAATAGTCATCCGGACCGTTGAGCACAAAATTGGACCATCGAGAGTTTTCCTGACCTCCGGCAATGATCCCAAAATCAAACTCGGGTGTCGCCAGTTTGGGCTCAACTAAACCCCACGTTGTCGACAGCTGTACACCACTTACCCCGGAAAGTGCCGTAAACGTCAAGCTGTTTTTCAAAACACGTGCCATTCTTGATCCTTGATTGGGCGGACCCATCATGACCATCCGACCGAATCGAGCGTTGAGCTTGCTGTCATCATTGTCATTTTTAATGTCACCAAGCAAGTGTCGCACAACAATGTTGCCCAGACTGTGGCCCACAAAGTGGATTTTCGTGACGTCCGGGCCAAGTCCTTCAAGAACGCTGTGCAGGGCTTTCGCATGCGATGCAATGTCAGCTCGTGAGCTGGCGTACTCGAAAGGAACTACTTTAAAACCGCCTTCTAACTGAAGATATTTTGCCATCTTGTTGAGCGAGCGTCGGGACCTCATCAACCCATGTAGCAGGATGACAACTTCTCCTTTGATCTGCGTTGCTTCGCCCTCGGCGATTTTCCGATCGAGTACTTTTTTGCATCCTTCATACGAACCCCAGGCATGTCGATAACTCTTCGGGTCGATCAACCGAAAGTGTTTGTCCATTTCATTTCGTTGCAACTTCCAGCCGCCGACGTAGACAACGTCGGTCCAAAACTGCTGTCCACCCAACGTTTTTAGCTTCAAGTTGAAGCCCAATTCCGAATTCTTCTCTTCCGATTTCTTTTCATCCGATTTCTTTTCTTGTGCGTTCAACGATCGCGGCATCCAAGAGGTGCTGACCGTGGTGGAAAGCATCAATAGCGTGATTGTTACAAATATTCGGTCCATTGATTTTTCTCCAATTGCTTCACAACCTCTCGAATCGCTGATTCATCCTGTTTGTTGGCAACGAGAGTGGCGTTGCGCGTATGCACGACAATACAGTCTTTCATTCCGACAGTGACGACCAGGTGTTCGCCTTCCGAGCGAATGATAGAGTCTCTGGTGTTGATTGCCAGGTTGCGACCGTCGATCGCGTTCCCGTTTTCGTCGACTCCTTTTAACCGTGGAATGGCCGTCCAGTTTCCCAGGTCATCCCAATCGAAAGGAGCTTCGACGACGAGCACATTTTGATATCTTTCCATTACTGCATAATCAATGGAAGTGCCTTCGATGGCACAAAACTCGGTTTCCAGTGTGCTGGCAAATCGTTCGGTACCAATCGACTCGGCAATTTTTTCGATGTGAGCGGACATTTTGGGTTCGAACTCGCGGAGAGCGGCCAAAATCGTCTTCGCCTTCCAAACGAAAATACCGGAATTCCAATAGAACGAGCCCGCCGCCAGAAACTGCCTTGCCGTTTCAAGATCCGGTTTTTCACGAAATCGGCTAACCCCAAACGTGGGAAATTGTCCGTCGAATTTCGTGTCGGAACGTTCGACGTAGCCGAATACGTCGGCAGGATAGGATGGCTTGATTCCAAATGTCACGATTCTTGATGGATCTTGATCAATTAGAGTCACCGCTTGCTGGATCGCCCGTTGAAAAACATCGGTTGGCTCAATCACGTGATCCGCCGGCATCACGACCATCGTCGCGTCCGGGTCCTTTGCAGCGACCAGTACTGCAGCCAACCCAATACAGGGCGCAGTATCTCGTTTGGCCGGTTCCCCAACGACACATTCTGGCGGGATTTGAGGCAATTGTTTTGCAATCGGATCGACAAGGCTTTGATTTGTCACGATCAGTAATTGGTCGTTGGCACATAATCCGACCATTCGATCGATCGTCGCTTGTAGCATGCTTCGATCACCTAGCAATTTAAGCAACTGTTTCGGCAGCGATTTACGACTGGCGGGCCAAAAACGTGTTCCCGAGCCACCGGCCATGATTGTTGCGTACAGCATTTTGAGTCCTTATTGGAGTTCCTCAGAGAACTAAAACCAAAGTGTTCCGGTCATATGCCGATAGTCCTAGTCTTAGTCCTAGTCTTAGTCCTAGTCTTGTTCCTAGTCTTGGTCTTAGTCTTAGTCTTGGTCTTAGTCATTGACGGCACGGACAGGACTAAGACTAGGATAACGATTACGACTAGGATGAATTACGATTTCTATCCCGAAAAAAGCAAACCGGATAATAGCCGAAAAAAGATCGCCATTAGACGAAGTACTTTTCGCCCTCGATTCGGATTCCCTTTTCAATTTTCTGGGCAAGTTCTTCCGAATCTACCGCGAACAACGGGTTGATTTCGACGACCGCATTCTCATTGACGTCCGCACCAGCAGTTTTCAGCCAACTTTTGTGCAAGTCGGATATGGCCGCCTTAACATGATCTGGCGTTTCTGACGGCGCAGGGGGTGAATTCTTCACCGCACAAAACCCTTCGGCAGGATCTACTTCGCAGATGATCGCGTTTTTGGCCCAAGGCAACAGGTCAAAAATGAATCTTTCGAATTTGATCGCGTTGTTTTCTGATGGCTGCACAAGCACACCTTCTCGGTTTACGAATGGCACCCTTTTGTTGGCTCGATGAAACGGAAGTGCATCGCTTTGTTCGCTGGTTCTTCTGAGAAAATCCGTGGTGAAAACGTGAACGGCGATGCTTCCTGCCCACAGTTTCAGACTTCCGTCGTCGTTTGTTTGACGCGCGAACGTTTCCGGAAGATCACTGTATTCAATAATTTGAACCTTTCCGTTGACCGAAACGACGTTACCGACTTTTTGAACAGGGTCGTTTTTGCGAACAACCTGGGTCGTCATTTCTGAACCACTTTGCAGGTGGTATCCAAGCAAGGCGGGATTACAAACCTGAATTAGCGGGTTATCGACTTGCCCATAAAAAACATGCTCGATCCTTCGATCCATGATATCGGCGAGGCAGCCGCTTTGCACGAAGGCCGCCAGCATCCCACCGTGACCGTCTGGACTTGTAAACAAGGAATGTTTGTTGGCGAGAATCAGTTTGCCATTTCGATCCACTGCGGGCATCGCTCCCTGGCAAAACAACTTGACGTCATCCTTTGCGAAGCCGAAATAGTCATGGTCTTTCAAATAGGCCGCTGATTCATCATGGGTGGGCGGACTGGTCATAATGTATATAGGAATACGCGTACCAAACTGGCGGGCTCGTGCAAGGCACTTCTCCATGATCATCTGGTACAACGATCGACCACTAACGGGACCTATTTCGTACATCCCCTTCGGATGATTGAATCCGAGTCGGCTGCCCTGTCCTCCAGCTGTCAAAATCATGGCGACTTTGCCAGCGGCGATTGCCTTGGCACCTGTCTCTGCAGCTCGTGACAACAACTCGGGATTTCGGAAATCTTCCAGCGTTATTGCGGGAGGCACTTCCGCTTTTTCGGCGAGCGCGGCCCAATGTTCGTCGGCGTCCTGTTGTTCATAAAGGTCTTGAATTTGCTCGAATTGTACGGACTGGATCTGGTCGGCTAGTTGCTGTTGCTGGTCCGAGCTGATCGTATCCCAAAAGTCGAGCAAGTGAGTCTGGTTGTATTTTTCGAGCTGTGTTTGAAGTTGTGATTTACTGACCACCACGTTTCCAGTTTTTACATTCGTTCGATTGGTTGTCTATGAAGTTAAGCGAGAGTAGGCGGTCACTTCGACAAGAAGTTGCTTTGCATCTGACGAAGGTCGAGCCAGGACGATTTCCAGCCGCAGACCGAATTTCTGCTGGTCCGTGATTCGAGTTGTGGCCTGATCACAATCGACGACAGCCGCTTCCACCTCGGGAACCTCGCCCATCGCCGGATACAAAGGGATATGAAGCACAAATCGTTGTTGCAGCGCTTTGAACGGGCACCGAAAATATCCGATCAGCGTATCGAATCCATCCGTTTTTCGGCGCGTCAGCTGCTGGGAGATTTGTGGATCGTTAAGAATTGAAATGGCCGAATGCTCGAACTCTGCCTCATCCTCGATGGCACTCGATTGATCGTCCAGATTTTTCCCCAGTTGTCTCAGTCTGCGCTCAATCTGACTGTCATACGCCCTTTCTCGAAGAGGATTCGCTTCGGCCATTTGATTTCCTGAAATTGAAATTAGGTCTGAGACCAAACATAAATACAGCTTTGGCTGCGCTTGAAAACATAATTCAATTCACAATTGGCTCAAATGGCAATTCCAGTTCTGAGTCGTGATTAGGACGCTGAGGTTGTCGCGGCTTTTTCCGCCAATTGCACGGCCGAATCCGTGTTTTCCCAAGTGAAATCCGGATCGTTTCGACCAAAGTGACCTCCGGCGGCTGTCTTGCGGAAAATCGGACGGCGTAGCTGCAGGTAATCGATGATCCCCTGAGTCGCGAGCGGATAGTGTTGTTTGACAATCTGGCAGATCGAGACGTCAGGAATGGTCCCGGTCCCTTGCGTGTCAACATGCACACTGACGGGATCCGCGACGCCAATCGCGTAAGCCAGCTGAACTTCGCAACGCTTTGCCAATCCCGCAGCAACAATATTCTTGGCAACATGCCGAGCCATATATGCAGCACTGCGGTCAACTTTGGTAGCGTCTTTTCCACTAAACGCACCGCCACCGTGGCGGCCCCAGCCGCCGTAGGTGTCGACAATGATTTTTCGACCCGTCAAACCGCAGTCACCATGCGGGCCACCGATTTCAAATTTCCCCGTGGGGTTAATGTGATACGTAATGTCGCCCTTGTCCAATCCCGTCGGCAGGCAGGGAATGATGATTTCGTTCTTAACAAAATCTCGCAATGTCTCGTTATCGACAGCAGGTCCATGCTGAGTCGAAACGACGACGGTGTCGATCCTGACAGGGGTGAAACCATCGTACTCGACCGTAACCTGGCTCTTGCTGTCCGGACGCAACCAATCCACCTTTTTTGAAAAGCGAGCTTCGTTGAGTTTTTCGAGAATTTTGTGTGAAAGTGAAATTGGAAGTGGCATCAATTCTTCAGTGTCGTCACATGCGTAGCCAAACATCAGGCCCTGATCCCCGGCTCCATCGGCATCGACGCCCAATGCGATATCCGGGCTCTGCTGATCAAGCTTGACAATGACTTCGCAGGAGTCGCAACCGATCCCGATCGCCGCATCGGTGTAGCCAATGTCTCGAATCACGCTACGCACGAGTTTTTCGATATCCACCTGTGACTTGGAAGTAATTTCTCCGGCGATCACGACGAGTTCCGTCGTCACCATTGTTTCGCAGGCCACGCGACTGTAGGGATCACCAGCCAACATTGCATCGAGGACACTGTCGGAAATCTGATCCGCGAGCTTGTCCGGGTGGCCCATACTGACAGATTCACTCGTAAACAGGTAGTTGCCAGATGCCACGTTTTTCTCCTCGACTTTCAATTTTCAAATGTCTGATTACAAGCTCGACATTGTAGTCGAAACGAACCGGATGTCTCAACGGTGAATTCACACATGACGCCTCAATTTGCCGAAGTAGAGGGCGGTATTTCGAACTCAGGAGCAGTGAGATTACGGGCGTTTTGATTTCTCATCAAAAGCCTCATCTTATGCGGCTCGTCGTGCTGCATCCAAGGTGCAATTGAATAACGCTAACACGCAATCAAGGGTTCGCCTAGTCGCCCCTTGCTGATCGAGGACCAGCTGCCGAGCGCGATTGCCTGTGCTTTCTGCCCACGCAGAGTCAGTGATCGACCGACGCATGAACGACTCAAGCTCCGCCTGATTCGAAACCACAACGGCTGCGTCGCGATTGAGAAGTTGCTGGACGACATGTCGAAAGTTCTCTGTTCGCGGCCCAAAAGAGACCGGAATCCCAAACGCAGCCGGCTCGATCATGTTCTGGCCGCCACGCGAACCCATACTGCCGCCAACGTAACCGGCATCAGCGACTCCCCACCAAGCTCCTAACTCACCGATCACATCGACGACGAGAATCGGATTGGACTGACGCTGATGCGGGCCGTCTGTTGGTTCATTTAATCTGGA
>CAMYNE010000039.1:4800-5894 GCA_947259675.1 uncultured Pirellulaceae bacterium | reverse complement strand
TCACAACGATCCGGATGACGCGGCACCAAGATCAATTGTAGATCGGGATGTTCTGAAATCAGCCGTTTGTACGATTCGATGGCAAGCGCGTCTTCTTCAAACTGGGTACTCCCAGCAAGAAAGACGAGGCCAGCGGTGTCAGGCAAGAGCCCTGCCAATTCCATAGACCGTGGGTTGTTACGATCCAAACTTGCATTGTCAAACTTGATGCTGCCGGTCGTCGTAATCTGTTCTGCTCGGCAACCAACCGCCTTGAATCGGTTCGCATAATCTTCGTTTTGGGTGGCAACCAGACTAACGCTGCGCAGAATTGGTTCAATCAGGAATCGAAAGCGGTTGTATCCACGACAGCTTGACTCGCTTAGGCGCGCGTTGGCGATCATCACCTTGGCGCCAAATAATCGAGAATTCAATATGAGGTTAGGCCATAATTCAAGCTCGGTTAGGACCAACAGATCGGGTTTGATACGGCTTAACGTCTGCCGCACGGCCCACGAGAAATCCATCGGGCAAAAGAACACGTTCAACTTCGGATATTTGTTTTTCGCCAGATCGTAACCCGTTTCCGTTGAAGTTGAAATCACGATTTCGATCGAAGCATCGGCTTCATGAATCCCGGCAATCAACGGTTTGAGAAGATTCACCTCACCGACGCTGACGGCGTGAATCCAAATGCATTTTGCTTCACTACGCCGCGGTGGCACGCGACCGAGGAGTTTGTGGGACCACCCACGCCGGCTTTTGTTTCGGAACAGATAACGCCAAAGCAGCCAAGGTGAAAGGGCCAGCAAACACACGGCGTAAATGATGTTGAGTAACCAGCTCACTGGGATTCCTTCCCCGAAGTTATGTTAAATCCAAATCCGAATCTCAATTAATCCAAGTCTTAGTTACTCTCAATCGTAGTCCTAATTAATCGTAGTCTTGGTCCTAACTAATCCTAGTCTTTATCCTAATTTTTAGTCTTAATCCGTTTCGGTTTCGCTTGGATTTAAAAGTAAAACTACGACTACGACTAAGACTACGACTAAGATTAAAAGGGGCGACTAAACCTCTTGTTGTTTACGCAGACAACAAGCCTTGTACTTCTTGCC
>CAMYNE010000039.1:0-4777 GCA_947259675.1 uncultured Pirellulaceae bacterium | reverse complement strand
GTTTACGCAGACAACAAGCCTTGTACTTCTTGCCACTGCCACATGGACAAGGCTCATTTCTTCCGACTTTAGCTTTGCGATTTCGAATCGTCTCGATTTTGTGTTCGCGTT
The DNA here is from genome assembly GCA_947259675.1 of uncultured Pirellulaceae bacterium. Lineage (GTDB taxonomy): Bacteria > Planctomycetota > Planctomycetia > Pirellulales > Pirellulaceae > Mariniblastus. The sequence continues at coordinate 4,666 of CAMYNE010000039.1, read as the reverse complement.
GCGAGTTATCAATCGCTTCATTTTGCTCACGAGCAATATCAGACTCGGTTGGTGCAGCATCATGACGAGCGTTAGTTTCGACCAGAGTATTGCTGACAAAACCCTCGTTCATTTGTTCCATGCGAAATACCAGATCGGTCACACGTTCTCCGATTGAACGCCACAGACCATCGAACATCCGCATGCCTTCGCGTTTGTATTCGACTTTTGGATCGAGTTGAGCCATGCCTCGGCTACCGACCGCACTTCGCAAATAGTCCATCGCCAGCAAGTGGTCTTTCCAGGCTGAGTCGACGATTTCCAGCAGCACGACTCGCTCCATCCGTCGAATTTCCGGGTGATAGTGGTCTTCGACGATCGATTCGAGTCTTTTTTCGAGTTCCTCGCGTTCGAGTTGTTCGACTTTTTCGAGTTCTAGTTCATAGTCGAGTGTGCTTTTGAACCAATCGCTCAGCGACGAGGCGGAACCATTCGCATTTTTCAGCGGCACTTCTCCGCTATTGGACAGATCCGACATCTTTTCTTGAAGCGTCGCCATCGCCGTTTGGGCTAGTTTTTGGTGATCAAGACTCTTCGAAACCAATAACTGACGGATCTCGTCACGCTGCTTGTTCTTCAGATCCTCCATTGTCAGTTCAGATTCGAATCGACGACTGGCCCATTGCACGAGCCCCTCGCGATCGATTCGCGACTGGGCGCCGCCGCCACCGCTGGGGATCGCGAACTGGTACATTCCGGCCATCACGGGGTATTCCGCTTCTTTCAGGATGTACTTTTCAATCGCCAGATCGGACAGGTAGTCCTTGATTTCCTGGTTTGAGTGAAAGTCCATCACCTTTTCCAAATCGAGCTCGACACCGAATTTGGCTTTGAACCACGCCAGCGCCGTGCGCAAACCGTAATGTGTATCGAGCATGGGCTCACCAGCCGACACATCAACTTTCTGGATTGCGGCGCGGGCTTTATCGATCAACATTTCGTCGACCCGGTCGCGACCGACCTTTTTCAAATCCTTGTCGCGAACGCTCAGGCCCCAACGAACGTTGACGAACTTGGCTAACGCTTCCCAATTCCAATCACCTTCATCCTCCGAGAGAGGAAGGTTTTCTTCGATTGAACCGAGGATGTCCGTTTCGGCAGCTCGTTCTGCCTCATCCCTGGCAATCTGGATCGCTTCTTCCAACTCTCGATTCTTAAACGATTTGGGTTCCAGTTGAACGGAGAGAAGATTTCCGGCGAAGCTCGCAAACGACTCACCGCCGAAATCAGGTTCCAGGCATGTTGTGACACTTACATCGATTTGTTCGCCAATCATGTCATGAACGATGTCTCGACAGCTTACGCCGTCAAGAATGTTCTGGCGAAACTTGTAGACTCGCTTTCGCTGCTCATCCATGACTTCGTCATACTCAAGCAGGTTTTTGCGAATCTCAAAGTTAAACTCTTCGCGCTTCTTTTGAGCACCGTTGATTCGACGGGAAACCATCTTGCTTTCAATAGGTACATCGTCGGTGAACCCGCCCATTTCAAGAATTCGCTTGACGTAGGGCCCGGCAAAAATCCGCATCAGATCGTCGTCGAGGCTGAGGAAAAACTTGCTGCTTCCGGGATCGCCTTGTCGACCACAACGGCCACGCAACTGCAAGTCAATTCGACGCGCGTCGTGGCGTTCGGTACCGATCACGTGCAGCCCGCCAAGTTTTTTGACCTGCTCGCCCATTTCTATCATCTGGTGCTCTTTGTCGATCTCCTCGACCAAGGCATCCCATTCTTCGCGAGGCACATCAAGCCGCGTTTCATACTTGTCCTGCAACCGAGCCCAGGCCATCGTCTCCGGGTTGCCCCCAAGAACGATGTCGGTACCACGACCCGCCATATTGGTTGCAATCGTGACCGCCCCCAACCGCCCGGCTTGCGATACGATTTCGGCCTCACGCTTGTGATTTTTAGCGTTAAGAACCTCGTGCGGCACCCCGCGTTTCTCGAGTAACCGGCCAAGTAACTCACTCTTTTCGATGGAAACGGTACCAATCAACGCAGGTCGACCGGCGTATTGAATTTTTTCGATCTGATTGCGGGCGAATTTCGTCTTCTGTCCGTCGTCTTTGCCAGAGATCACGATTTCACTATCGTTTTCCGATTTGATATTCCCGACAAAGATGTCGCCATTTTTGAGAAAGACCATATCCCACTTGTGAAAGTCCTCGATCTCATCTGCCACCGCTTGCCACTTGTATTTTTCGGTGCTGTAGATGATGTCGGGAGCTTCAAGCCGTTGCATTTCACGGTTGGTTGGGATTCCAATCACGTCGAGTTTGTAAATCTGATAAAACTCGCCGGCCTCCGTCATCGCGGTACCGGTCATCCCGCACAGTTTGTCGTAAAGTTTGAAATAGTTCTGCAAGGTAACCGTCGCAAGGGTTTGAGTTTCCTCTTTGATCTTGACCCCTTCCTTCGCTTCGACCGCTTGATGCAGGCCATCACTCCACTGGCGCCCTTCCATCAGACGACCCGTGAATTCGTCGACAATTACGATCCCACCATCTTTGATTACATAATTGACATCGAGCTTGTAAAGGTTGTGAGCCTTCAAAGCATTGTCGATCATGTGGGGCCATTCCATGTTGCCCTGTGTGTAGAAACTTTCGACGCCCGCCATTTTCTCGGCGAACCGAACACCCTCATCCGTTAGCGTTGCGGTATGATCTTTTTCGTTAACCCGGAAATGGAGTTCTGGCGTTAACGCACAGGCAATCTTGTTCACTTCGGCATACTTTTGAACGTCTTGATGTGCGGGGCCAGAGATAATCAGCGGCGTACGGGCTTCGTCGATCAAGATGTTGTCGACTTCGTCAACAATCGCATACGCCAGCGGTCCTTGCGATTGTTGAAAGCGTTTCGGATACCGGTCGTCTCCTCGCGCCGCCTGACGCATGTTGTCGCGAAGATAGTCGAAGCCAAATTCGTTGTTCGTCCCGTAAGTGATGTCACAGGAGTAAGCCATTTGACGCTCAAGCACGGGCATGTTGGATTGAATCGCTCCAACGGTCAGACCCAAGCCTAAATAGAGCGGTCCCATCCATTCCATATCACGACGGGCCAAATAGTCGTTGACCGTAACGAGATGAACTCCGCGACCCTCGAGTGCATTCAAATACGCCGCCAACGTAGCGACCAGTGTTTTTCCTTCGCCCGTCACCATCTCGGCAACCGCGCCACTGTGCAGAACCATGCCGCCAATCAACTGAACATCGTAATGACGCATGTCCAGAAACCGTTTGCCACCTTCGCGACACAGCGCAAACGCTTCCGGCAAGATATCGGTCGTCGTTTCACCGGCCTTCAAACGATCCTTTAAGACCTGAGTTTCCGCACGCATTTCTTCGTCCGTCATGGCTTCGTACTTGGGCTCGAGCGCATTAATCGCGTCGACTTTGCCCTGCATCTTTTTGACATGCCGAGCGTTTGACGAACCAAAGATATTGGTGACCGTTCGCTCGAAACCGCTTAACAGACCATTAAAAATGTAGGCTGTGCGATCCCAAAGTTGTTCAAGTAATTGTTCCATGGCCGAGTCTTAAAGGACGTTTGCTTCAACGAATTTTTCGCTGAAATAGGTATTATTCTTGCACAAATTCACAACAAATTGCAATTTGAAGTTCGTGCAGGCGGATGCTGATTTGTCAGGCGACCGACATTGTGGCTGACGAAACACCGACAGTCGGGGGCTCGATTTATACATCGCCCTCGACTTCGGTTGCGTACCTGGTCGTGTGCGTTAACGTAAGTTGTTTCGCGATAACAGATTATATTGCTATCGAAACAGGGTCAACGGAGATCGAACCTTACCGGCAATACGACCTGTCCACCGCCCGTCAGCGAAATTTAGGGCAATTTGTGTGCCGAGATGGGATTTGACGCGATAATCCCAATAATAAAAAACCGATGTCCCCTGCAAATTCACAAGCCATTGTCGAAAATCCTGGGTGAATTTCTGGCGAATCCTGACACAAAACGAGGAATAGTGAAGAAACAACCCCTAACGACTGATATTACTGGCAAGATGATTTTGCTGGGAACAGGCACTTCGGTGGGTGTGCCGGCAATTGGGTGCCGTTGCCCGGTCTGCCAAAGCAAGGATCCCCGCAACAATCGGACGCGTGCGAGCGCGATTCTCGGACTACCCGATGGCAATCTGTTAATCGACACATCTCCCGATTTGCGGCTGCAGCTGTTAAGGGAAAAGATTGGAATCGCTCACGCCGTAATTTTCACTCACGAACACTCCGACCATATCGTTGGTTTCGACGACCTACGGTTGTTTCAATTTTATCTGGGTCACGCAGTTCCCGTTTATTGCAACGAAGTCGTTGAAAAAAGACTCAAGGCCGCATTCGATTATGTGTTTGACGATACCGACAAGACGCATGTTGGTGCTACGCCGGCGATCGACTTGATTCGGATTACCCATGAACCGATTTCGATTCTGGGAGTTACGGTTACTCCAATTCCGCTAAAACATGGTCCAAACTTTGATGTGCTGGGTTTTCGAATTGGCAACGTCGCCTACTGCACGGATGTCAGCGAAATCCCTGCTGGCAGCTGGGAGCTACTCCAAGGGCTCGATACGCTTGTATTGGATGCGTTACGCCCCGATCCTCACGTG
>CAMYNE010000038.1 GCA_947259675.1 uncultured Pirellulaceae bacterium | reverse complement strand
GCAGCACAGTCATCGGCCCTTCATGACCCCTACGATAGGACTTTATGTTGACAGCGTCAACATCTATGTTTGCACTGTAAACATTCAGTCACGCAGATCCCGTCAAACCGCAGGATTTGTCAGTAATGTCGTTGAGCTTATGAACTCCGGGACTTAGACCCCGGCAACGTCCATGAATCGGTTCGTCGGCGAACCAAAGATTCTCATGGAGCGATTGACGGTTATGTCGGACTGTTGCAACAGGCAGGTTGCAACCCGTGGCATACGATTTGCACAAACTGCGCCGATCTGCAAATTACCGAATACTCTAAACGAACTGCAGTCAGATCCGCCGCAGTTTTGCCGACGCCTGTGCGAAACAGCACAAATCGAATTGCAAAAATACCTCCACTGCACGATTTGAAAGTGCAATCCATCAGTTCCGTTAAGCCGACCGTTTGATTGATCGACAAAATTTCGTTTTGAATTCAAAGCAACTCCAAGACTTCCAAGTACAAACCCATGACCGATAACACGTTGAATTCGAGCGCTCAAACACTAGACGGCGGAAATCTTGCACAGCAAATTCTCGATTCCCTTACCGCCGAGATTGCTGTTTTGGATTCGAACGGAACCATCGTTGCCGCCAACCAAGCATGGAGTCAATTCGCGGCAGAAAATGGCGGATCGACAGAAACGACCGGCGTCGGCGTCAATTACCTGGATGTTTGTCGTCGTTGCAAGGGGGATGACTCCATTGACGGGGAAACCGTATGCAAGGGAATCGAACAAGTACTGGACGGTTCGAAAGACTTGTTCAAATTTGAATATCCCTGCCATTCTCCGGACCAGCAGCGCTGGTTTCTGATGTACGTTTCACGTCTGGAAACGACTGATCCATATGCTGTGACGACTCATCTGCCAATCACTGAACGCAAGTTGACAGAACAACGATTGGTCGTCGCAGAACGTCTAGCCGCAATTGGAGAAGCAATGCAAGGGCTGAGTCATGAGGGGCGCAATGCGATTCAGCGCGCACAGGCGCACATTGCCTTACTACGATCTCATCTACAAGACAATATTGAAGGACTTGAACTGCTTGAAAATATCGAGAAGGCGCAGGATCACCTGCTCGAACTTTACGAAGATGTGAAGAGTTACGCCGCCCCGATTTTCCTACAGTGTAGACCTTGTCGCTTGGACAAACTCGTTGAAAAAGTGTGGTCGAATGTCCAATCATCGACCAAGTCGGCGCGTTTCTCATTGACGGATCGAGCGCACGATTTGACGTGTGAAATTGATGCGAACGCAATCGGCCGGGTCTTGCAGGAAGTTTTCAAAAACGCATTGGCAGCATGTGCTGATCATCCGGAAATCGAGGTTTGCTTTTGTAATGACGTCCTGCAGGGGCTGCCAGCCGTCACCCTCATCGTGAGCGACAATGGCTGCGGTGTTCCCAAGGAGAATTGGGAGCAGGCCGTTCACCCGTTTTATACGACCAAGACACATGGAACAGGTCTGGGGCTTGCCGTCAGCAAACGAATTATTTTGGCGCATGATGGGGAAATTCATTTTGGAAGCCCGCGACTTAACGGTGCGTCGGTTTACATCACATTGCGAAAAGCAGCATAATCCGCCCCGGTTGGGAATCAACCGCACCGGCACATTGCCACGCGAAGTCTGGGTCGCACTCGGCCAACGGTCGCTGACTCTGACACCTTTTCCCCCTGATATTACAACCGGGTCAGCTTGCGTTATTGTTTCCACACCTTGCAAGATAAGTAGACGGGAATGGTAAAGGCGAGTAAAAAGGCGTGCGATAGATATACGGACGACCTATATTTATTCAATGGATCTCGAAAAGAATGAACAAGTAGATCGCGCCCGAAAAGTAAACTTGTCGGTGGGCTCATAGTCTGGCGTTGCTATGATCAGGAATTAGACTGCTTACTAGCGTTTCAAACTCGTTCACATTAACTGTCAGGAGAAAGGCTTTGACCATGAAAAAAAATGCCCCGCTCAAGGGCAAAGACTCCGGAGCAAATGCTAAAAAAGGAGGCGACATTCGGGCCACAACCCGCAAGATCGATGTTGCGGTGTATGAGAGTGAGCTGTCGCGATTGCAGATTGAACTCGTGAAACTTCAGGAATGGATCAAACACGAAGGGATGCGGGTAGTGGTCCTGTTCGAAGGCCGCGACGCGGCAGGCAAGGGCGGCGCGATCAAACGCATCACTCAAGTCCTCAATCCGCGAATCTGTCGGGTCGTCGCTTTACCACGACCTACCGAAAGGGAGACGACCTGCTGGTATTTTCAGCGTTACGTCGCCCACTTGCCGGCAGCGGGCGAATTGGTTTTGTTTGATCGCAGTTGGTACAATCGCGCGGTTGTCGAACACGTAATGGGCTTTTGCAGCGACTTTGAATATCAGGACTTTTTGCAAGCCTGTCCGGAGTTCGAACGGATCTTGGTCCGATCCGGGATTTTCCTGGTGAAGTACTGGTTTTCGGTCAGCGATGTTGTGCAGGAAAAGCGTTTCCAGCGACGAATGAAAGATCGAACGCGCAGTTGGAAACTTAGCCCAATGGACATCGAGTCCCGCGCACGATGGGTCGAATATTCCATGGCCAAAGACGTAATGTTCGAGCATACCGACATTCCTGAGGCTCCCTGGTATGTTGTCAATGGTGACAACAAAAAGCGCGCTCGGCTCAACGTAATCAACCATTTGTTGGGCTTGATACCTTACCAGGATCTGACGCCGACGCCACCGGTACTCAAACCAAGACCAACTCCCGGTACATACAATCGGCCGCCTATCTCGGAACAGAATTTCATCGAAGAAGTGTGGTAGCAATTGGTACACCGGCCAGCGACGTGTAGCCGTGCCGCCAATCAATCATGGTGGTTGAATAGCTCGACGCCACCCTACAGCCTGTGAGAAATGCGGTCTAATGCGATTGCAGCCGTACCTGGTGCACCGATCACGATTAGTCTTTCCAATGCTTGAAATCGGGCGGCGTCGCAGGGTCGAACTCGCGAAAGTCGGAAACAAATGAATTCTTGTAAAAAGGGCCCGGATTACCACTCGTATGCCAGAAAACCGACTCGCCTTTGGGGTAAACCCACCAGATTTCGAAAGGATGGATGTTCAATGCAATGTAACGCTCACCGTCTCTGCTGCGAACGACAACCAGACGATGATCGCGAGACCCATCTTGCTTTTTCAATGAGAGAGACGACTGGTAGTTTAATTTGCTCGCATCGCTCAATTGTTCCGGTATGTAAGGCGCGTTGGGATCATGGGCAACGCCGCCTCTTCCGTATCCTTCGATGCTCGACAAAAGCTTGTAAATATTGTCGTTGTCTGTAAACGTCTTCAAGTCATGTTGGCGATCGCAATCGTAATCCTCCGCCTTGATCTTTTCGTAGATGACGGCGAAGTCGGCTTCTTCTTTCGTGGCGGCTCGTGCCAGGAATTTATCCTTAACATGAATCTTGAAATAGAGTTCTGTTCTGGCCGAGGGTTCCAGACCATCCGCCTGGTTGCGATCCGAGTGATTGAAGCGGCCGCGTTTTGTGTTCACCTTCGCTCGTTGGCGCAACCTGAATTCCGGAAGCATTTCCCCGTCGGTAAACTCAATGAATTTGACCGCACCCGGACCAAATTCCTTCCGGTCGGACGCGTAGTCGTCGTGATCCGCGATAATGATGGCCGAACTGGGGAGATCGGCAACGCGCACATCCGAAAAAAAGCAAAGGAGTCTTGAACTGTACCGCATTCCCTTGATCAAAAAATATTTCATGGGAATCGAAGCGATTCCGTTCTTATCGGTTGTCAGCCAGTAGCCGCGCTCGTTCAAACGATAATTTTGCATGAATCCGGGGCAGTAGCTGTAATACCTGGCTTCGATCCTGACGACCGCGTCCTCGATCGGTTGGTTCGTGTCACGGTCCACAACACGGACTTGAATCTTGCTCTCATTGGCCAGTTTTTCGATCTTCATCGCCTCTGGCAACAGCACCACAATTGAATAAATAGCAATTGGCAGCAGGATTAGCAGCCCGACCAGGGATGCCAGGAAAATAAGTATTTTGGAGAACATGATTTAAATAGTCTGCAAACGAGGACGAATCTGAACGCGTGGCGAATCGAATCCAAAGAATCCGAAAGCGTAGCACTACTTTCAGACGCGTCACAAGCCTCGAATCCTAGTGGCGCGACCGCACCAAATTGACCCCCGGTCAGGTCGATTGCGACGATCGTGCGGCCACGCAATGAGTCGGGCAAAACGGGCACCGCTGCCGCAGATCGACGCCATCCACCTGGCACAACGTTAGATTCGAAGAGCGTCTTCGATCGAGGTGTTAGTTATCGAATCCGATGGCGTCCCACGCATTAGTCGGCCGTGCCATCGATTAGTCTGCTGGAAATAACCTGGCTACTAGAACCGTCCGTTCAACCAAAACGTTGCAATGATGATCGTCGCGAGACTCATCAGGAAACACGGTCGGTTGCCCCATTTCTTACTGTATCTCCAATACGGCAACGTCAACATAACTCCAATCATCGATGTAAGTGTCATCAAGAAACCGCTCATCAACATCTCCTGGATTTGGCTCGCCGAAAAATGCGCTTGTTTGACGCTGCACGTCCAACATGATAGTTGGCGATCACCTGTTGCAACGCGATTAAAACGCGGATCAATCGTCTGTTGTTGTTGAGCTGTCTCGGGTTTCCGCCTCATCGACAGTTCCCTCGATTTCAACATCTATGTCTTGACTTTGCTCAGCGGCATCATCTGCTTCTGATGAAGAAGTTGACACAGCGTGTTTTCTTTCCAGTCGTTGTTTTCTTTTTTCTTCGGCTTTGCGTTTTTTTTGTCTTTCGCGCTGCAATTTTGCAAATGTATTTTGATTTTTACCGATGATGACTCCTTACGTGAAAAGATGTTTCGCTATTAGCTGTTTCGTTTGAGATTAAGCGTCTTTAGTTATGCAGTTGAAAGTGATTGTTTTTGTTGGCGAGGTTTAACGGATCGGTTACCGGTCTGATTTGAACCTCTTTTTCGTCGTCGCTTACCTGGCGTTTGGGAAGGCCGCGAATGAGATCGGGAATCGTTGGCTGCTGGGGCCACTCTTTTGCTCGGTTGCTCGATTGCCAGTTGCTTGCCCATGAGCCGTTCAATTGCTCTTAACTCAACGCGTTCCTCTGGCGAACAAAAAGAAATCGCCACACCATCTGCCCCGGCACGGCCTGTTCGTCCAATTCGATGAATGTATACTTCGGGATCGACTGGCATGTCGAAGTTGATCACGTGGGTGACTCCCTGGATATCAATTCCACGTGAGGCCACATCGGTAGCCACCAGGACCGAGACTTGCATGCGGCGAAAGTCCTCAAGTGCTTTTTGACGGGCGTTCTGCGTCTTGTTGCCATGAATCGCAGCGGCGCGTACGCCAACCTTCTCAAGCTTCCTGGCAATCTGGTTCGCGGCTCGCTTGGTTCGCGTAAAGACGATAGTGCGTTTGACGGAATCCAGCTTTAACAATTCGCAAAGCGAGGGAAATTTATGGCCACGTTCAACGATTTTGATCGTCTGGTTGATTTGCTCAACGTCCAGTGATTTGGGCGAAATGTTGACCGAAACGGGATTGAATAACAATCGTTTCGAAAGCTCAACGGTTTTCTTTGGTAACGTTGCCGAAAAGAAAAGTGATTGACGATTTTTTGGAAGTTCAGAAATAATCTTTTTCAATGCCGGCAAGAACCCCATATCGAGCATCCTGTCGGCTTCGTCAAGCACAAAGATCTGAACATTCCTAAGGTCAATGTGCTTTTGCTCCATCAAGTCCAATAAACGACCGGGGGTCGCGATCAAAACGTCAACTCCCCGCCGCACAGCGTTGACTTGTTGACGCTGGTTGACACCGCCATAAACCAGTGCCTGACTGAATCGCATGTGTTTTCCATAAATCCGAAAGCTTTGGCTAATCTGGATCGCCAGTTCGCGCGTTGGCGCTAAAACGAGTGCGATCGGTCGATTAGGTTCGGTTCCTGGACGCTCATGGCCGAGGAAATCAAGAATCGGCAACGCAAACGCCGCCGTCTTTCCGGTTCCGGTTTGCGCGCAACCTAAAATGTCTTGACCGGCGACGGCTGGCGGGATGGCCTTAGCTTGGATCGGAGTCGGTATTGTGTATTGTTGTTCCGCCAGCGAGCGTTTTAGCGGCGCGAACAAGTCCATGTTTTCAAAGGTCGTCAAGTAATTTCTTTCGTGTTGAATTTTCGTGTACCCGGACGTCTTACGTCGGGGTGAATTGATTTGGTAACTGCGATTCCGCTAGTTGGGGATCGACATAAGGGATGGCCCGACAACTCTGCATGATCGTCAAACGATCACAGCTGCAGAATCGAAGCCTGGAACCAGTTAGCGCTGTAACTGGCGTTCCGAACCACAAGAAATTTCGGAGTTTTTCAGATGAAAAGAGGGGTCGGGGTTCTCACGTCGGAAAACACACCCAATTTTTGCAGCTGACGACGAATATCCATTCGCCTGTCGAGAAATTGAGCATCCAGCCCAGTGATTGATCTCGTTGATCGGGCTCCGTTTACCACTATTGGTTACGTCTTGTTGTTCCGATCAAATTGACAGAGTGAGACTGAGTTGCCACACGTCTTACTGCAGCGTACACGCGCATTGGACAATAACCAAGAGCAAATGGGCATATTAAAACAAATGCCTGCATATCTTACGGCGATCCCCCATAAATCCGATTAATCAGGCTTTGAGCCTGATCTTCCAGCCTCAATTCAACCGGTTAGCCGAATAACCATTGCCAGCTCCTGATTATGGACGTACAATTATTGTACCTACAAAACATGAAATATTGAGATGAACCTCGGCATGATAGCAAAATTACGTGTGACGAAACAAGTTTTCCTGAACGATACTCAAGGCAAGACATTTGGTGATGTGGCGAAGGATCCGAAACAGCCGTTTGAATTCGTTTTAGAGTTCTTCGATGACCGTGATCGCCAGCGCCGAATGGAAGAGTCGGAATTGCACCACGATCGAGCGCCATTGGCAGGTGTTGTCAGAGAACTTGAGGCGCAACCGATCATCGATCGATTTTTAAGAGTCGCAGAAGTACGTCGTAACACTCGATTTCGTCAAGCGATTGGAGTGCTTGTGCGAATCATCATGGAACACAGGGGATGGCAGAAAACGGGTCGCAAAGGTTCGCTTGGGGTCCGCGCTGCTGGTGCTAAACGCACTCCCGCACACAACACAGGCGGAATCGCTTTTTGGTTTGTTCGTGCCGAAAGATATCAACTTGCCGAGGGCATGCCCTACAGATCGGTTCGGGAACGATGTCAGGAACTCGAATCCGAAAAGCCTCGTCGGCGAAAGAAAAGTCGAAGCAAGCAAGCGGAGTAACTGGCAACCGAGTTTTGTCCAGATAGCACACGCTTTGCGACACGCCCAAAAAGCCAATCAAGCTCCTCGTTCGTTTGATCGTGCGAACAATGTCGATCAACACGCGGACGAATGGCCTTCAGCCAAGCTCAGTTTGGCGGCACAGAGGTGAATCAGGGTTTGCACGCCGCCAGCGGGATCATCTCCAACGTCGACGTTCTGTCAAATTAGCGGCATTATTGGCTCCGGCGGGTTGCCAGTGATCGAGGCCCGCGATAAACAATACCTGGTTCTCAGGCCAGGAGATTTGTATGGACACGGATGGAAATGCTCACCGTACAATGGGACTCGTGGGTGCAACCGCTGTCGGTGTCGGCGCGATCGTTGGCGGAGGAATTCTCGTGCTCGCCGGAGTTGCGTTCGCCACGACAGGCCCAAGTGCGATTGTGGCATTTGCTCTAAACGGCATCATCGCCCTGTTGACCGCGATGAGCTTTGCCGAAATGTCATCTGCGTTTCCGCAGTCCGGGGGCACCTACACGTTTTCCAAAAAAGTCCTTACCGTGGAAGTGGCCTTTACGGTGGGCTGGGTGGTCTGGCTCGCGTCGATGTTAGCGGCGATGCTGTACGCGCTCGGATTTGCTTATTTTGCGGTCGTTGTCATTGACGAGGTTTGGACAGCGCGGGTTGGCTCGTCCCCGGGTTGGATCGTCGGACGCGTGGCCACGACGGCAATCGCGGTCACCGCTCTTGTGTACTATGCCGCCAAATTGACGGTCATGAGATCAGGCGCCGAGAAGTGGATAAATTTTGTTAAGGTGGCAGTCTTCGGAGTCTTAATCGCGGCTGGTTTGTGGGCCTTGACGGGTCGCTCACCTACCGAGATCCAAACAAATTTATCGCCGTTTTTTACATTTGGGGCGGTGGGTTTGGTTCAGGCGATGGGCTTTACGTTCGTCGCCTTTCAAGGCTTCGACTTAATCGCCGCAGTGGGCGGAGAAATTCATCGGCCGAAACGAAACATCCCGCTCGCGATGTTTTTGTCGCTTTTTATTGCGATGGCAATCTATTTACCTTTGTTGTTTGTGATTGCCACTGCTGGCATGCCGCCGGGTGGCTCGGTAACTTCGGCAAGTCAGGCGAATCCCGAAAAGATAATCGCCATCGCAGCCGAGAACTATCTCGGTGCATTTGGCTACTGGCTGGTCATCGTGGCTGCAATCCTCTCGATGTTGTCCGCCTTGCAAGCAAACTTGTTCGCAGCGTCGCGGATGGCTCTTGCGATGGCGACCGATCACACATTGCCAAATGTTTTGAGCAAACTTCATTCGAAACGAAAAACACCGGTTTGGGCGATCCTGACAACATCGGCAATCGTGATTGTCGTTCTCTTGATTGTGCCCGACGTCGCCGCCGCCGGCGCGGCAGCAAGCTTGATTTTTTTGATTACATTTGCTGTGGCTAATTTGATTAGCATCTTGATCCGCCAAAGGACGTCGTCACTTGCCAAGTTTAGGAACTCGGAAAACGATTTATTTCGCGCTCCATTTTTCCCGGCTATCCCGATCGTCGCCACCTTGGCATGCGTTGCTTTGGCCGTCTTTCAGGGCGTTACTGTACCGTCGGCAGGCGTGATTGCCAGTTTCTGGCTCGCATTTGGCGGATTGCTGTTCCTTGGATTGTTTGCGCATCGTGCGCGGGTTGTCGACGCGTCGTCAGAATCGCTTGATCCGGATATGTTGCGCTTGCGCGGCCGTTCGCCGTTGGTACTGGTTCCCGTCGCAAATCCGGATAGTGCTGAAGCTATGGTCGTGCTTGCAAATGCGCTTGTGCCGCGCGATGTCGGCCGGGTAATGTTGTTATCAATCGTCGTGACTTCAGAGGGTTGGCATCCCGACAACGACCCTGCGCAACTCGCAAATATTCAATCGGTTTGGGCTAAAGCGTTAAATGCATCACTTGCGGCAGATGCACCGCCAGAGGTTCTGACGACAATCGCCTCAGATCCCTGGTCGGAAATTATTCGTGTGGCGAGATTGCATCGTTGTGAAAATGTTCTGCTTGGGATGACGAAACTGGACGACGAATCGACCGACAACACCCAGGTCACAACAGCATCCAAAAGCCCGCTGGATAAACTGCTAGGTGCGCTCGATTGCAATGTCGTTATCTTTCGTGCTCGCCAGGGCCTCAATCTCGAATCCGTTCATCGAATTCTAGTCCCTGTTGGAGGACGGCGAGGTC
>CAMYNE010000037.1 GCA_947259675.1 uncultured Pirellulaceae bacterium | reverse complement strand
TTTCAATCAAATATTTGTGTATTGTGGCAAATTTAATTACATGGAAATAAGCAAGCTTGATCACCTGGTATTAACTGTCAAGGATGTTGAGAAAACAACATCCTTTTATGTGTCAGTAATGGGCATGAAAAAAGAGGTGTTTGGCAGCGGCCGGGTCGCTTTGAAATGCGGAGATCAAAAAATCAACCTCCATGAGTTCGGAAAAGAATTTGAACCCAAAGCGCTTGAACCCACGCCCGGTTCCGCAGATTTATGCTTTATAACACAAACGCCACTTGATGATGCAATGGCCCATGTAAAGAGTTGTGGCGTTAAAATAATTGAGGGTCCGGTAGAAAGGACAGGCGCAAATGGCCCCATACGTTCTTTTTACTTTAGAGACCCAGATCATAATTTAATTGAGGTGGCTAATGAAATATAGACTACATAACCAATCCTAACTTCATTAGGCGTCGGATTCAAACTCGCCGCGGCGTTTGGCTGTGATCCCAGATCCACTATCGAGCATCCAAAAGCTTGCCGTCGATGTTTGGCGGCCACGACTTCTGGACCGCATATAGACGCGTCGAGCCGCTTTTTCAAAGTCGCCGTTTGACATCGTAATCACATCTGCCGGCCACGCGCGGAGCCCGCCAGAATATCCCCGCGCCAAGTACCGGATTGCACGTCCGTCAATCAGGACTTTTTTCTCGCTGGAACTGCCCTCATCAAGCGTGACAATGAACGGTTCCTGGTCCACTTGGGTTGCAAGCGCTTCGATCGTCGCAACCAGGCCGCCTTCGGGAATTAGTTCTTTTAATGAATCGGACGATTCGGCATCTTCGGCAACACGTTTGTAAACATTCCAAAACCAACCAGGATGATCCCAAGTGTGATCTGGACCCTCCATTCCATTCAAGACAGCTCGTTCGACAATCTCGGGATATCGCCGCATGATCGCCATCCCCCAATGGGAACCAAAGCTGCCGCCGAGAATCGTGATTTTTTTGTAACCAAGTGCCTGGCGCACATCGTGCACGTCGGCAGCAGCTTCCAACACATTGAAACCGGTCAGGTCGACACCGCGGTCAATCCAGAATTTTCTTTCTTGTGACAAAGCTTCACGAAATTCGACAACGGCTATTGTATCGTCGTAAGGTTGGTCTGCGGGTTGAGGATCTGGGCTTTTTAACTGGATTTTGGTGTCAGGTTTCGAAGAACCGATGCCTCGTTGACCGACCACGACGACGTCAGAGATATCCAGGTACGGTTGTATTTGCTGTTCAAACCCTCCTCGCCGTGCAAGTCCTCTTTCCAAACCTGGAAATCCTGGTCCGCCGTTGAGGATAAAAATCGGTGGCGTTTCTGGGTTAGCATTGTCAGATCGTGGAAAACGATAGACTTCAACCGCAATGACGTCGCTTGCTGGATTGGAACGATTCAATGGCACAAACATCAGCCCGCGCTCGGCCGCGAACAAGCCACCTGCCTTTAGCGGAATTCGCTCGGGATAAATGAACATCGTCCCGGCAGCCGGACTCTTCACGATCGCCGAATGAAAACTCTGCGCGAAACAAGTCGTTACCGATGCGACGCACGAAATGACCAGCAAAAAACGTAAGCAAGTGCGAATGTTAAGCATGCTTGACCCTTCAACTCAGACCACGATACGGGCTTTGAAGATATGATTCGTTCAAACTGAGATTCTATTAGAAAATAAATGGGACGCATGATGCGGAGTGCGGCGTGGACAAATTCGGGAAGAACGTAACGCTAATTCAAGCAGATGACTACCAGTGAACCTCGCCACTTGGTAAGTAAGCTAGAACGCGTTTTGGTTTAAGTTTGGCGTCTTTTCGTCGGTTTCGCCCGGCAATCAGAGCGCCACGACCGCTATACGTCCGTGCAACACGCACTAGTCAACCACGGAAGACACTGAATACACGGAAATTCCAAGCCAATTTCCGTGCAACTAACAGCCAAAAGTTTTGCACGCCGCGTAGAATTTTCAGCTGTACAAACAGATGGACAATAGCCACAAAAAACACGAAAAGTTTTTGTGGATTTTTGTGCTTTTTGTGGCCATTTTTTCATCCCCATTGGTTGCGGCTATGCCGCGCTGGGTATTCGGTGTCTTCCGTGGTCGGCGCTATGCTTGGATTGCAGCTTTTGTTGAACGAAGGAGACGTTTATACTCGCAGCACCCGCCAGCCCAATGGCACTTGCTTTACGGCATCTCTCCCGACGACACGTGAGGGTCCGGGAGAGGGAAACCAAAATATTCCTTGCGGAATCAACAACCCTCACCCGACGCTGAGACGTCGACCTCTCCCAACTTGGGAGAGGTTGGGTCTCAAATTAAGTGCCATTCGACGCTAGCCGCCGTCACATTATTTCGTTATGCGTCGCACAGCGCCGTCTCCAGAGGAATTCCGTTGCCTAATTTCGACACCTATTTGACTGAAAATCGCCATCGTTTCGAGTCGGATTTGTTCGAGTGGCTACGGATACCCAGCGTCGGAACCGACAGCGCGTTCGACCGCGACGTCAGGCAAGCTGCCAATTGGTTGGCCCAAAAATTTCGGGGACTCGATTTGGACACGGAAGTTATCGAGACTTGTGGTCACCCCCTGGTTTACGCTGAATCTCCCAAAGTCCTCGGCGCTCCCACCGTTCTCGTGTATGGACATTACGACGTTCAGCCACCCGATCCGCTTGAGCTGTGGGAGACCCCACCGTTCGAGCCATCGGTTCGCGATGGAAAAGTCTATGCTCGAGGTGCCACGGATGACAAAGGTCAGATGATTACGCATTTGTTTGGCGTTGAAGCATATTTGAAAACGCGTGGTGAACTGCCGCTGCAGGTGAAGTTCCTGATTGAAGGCGAAGAAGAGTCGGGCGGCGCTGGGTTGGCGGCTTTTCTTTCTGGCGACTACGACAACGACGTCCCCGTCAAGGAAAAGATCAACGCCGATATTGTGGTCATCAGCGATTGTTCGCAATATGGTCCGGGCCAACCCGCGATCACGTATGGACTTCGCGGAATAACTCATTTTCAAGTGAACTTGAGTGGACCCAACCGGGATCTGCATTCGGGAGGATTCGGCGGGTCGGTCAGCAACCCCGCCAACGCGCTTTGCAAAATGCTGGCTGCTTTGATGGGTGAAGACGGTCGCATTCAGATTCCTGGATTTTACGATGACGTCCAAAGTCCGAGCGAGCGTGAACGTCGACAGCTTGCCGCCCTCGATTTCTCGGAAACTGAGTGCATGTCCGAGCTAGGAGTTAATGCTCTGGCTGGCGAGCAAGGTTTTTCTACGCTTGAGCGGCGGTGGTTGCGACCGACGTTTGATATCCACGGTTTGTGGAGCGGTTATCAGGGCGAGGGAGCTAAAACCGTTTTGCCTGCCAAGGCGGGCGTCAAGTTCAGCTGTCGGTTGGTTCCCAATCAGGATCCCGCAAAGATCAAGGCGAGCCTAAAGAAAATGTTGGAAGGCTTGTGCCCACCTGGAATTGAAATGGAGTTTCATGCCTCGCGGGGCGCACCTGGGTTGGTTCTTTCCTTGGACAGTCCCTACGTGGAGGCCGCGGCGCGAGCCATAAAACAAGGGTTCGAAACCAGGCCGGTTTTTGTCAGAACTGGTGGCAGCATTCCGGTCGTCAACTCGTTTGCATCCATCCTCGGCATCGACACCTTGCTGCTAGGTTGGGGGCAAGATGACGATAACCTGCACAGCCCCAACGAAAAATTTTCACTTGCAGATTTCCATCGCGGGATAAAAAGCAGCTGTTGCTTGTGGGACGAAATCTCGAAAGTTGACGCTTGATAAGGTTGGGGGGCATCAGGAAAAGGTTCGTCGTTCCGCGTTTAAAGACAATGCCGTTTAAAGTTGGCCACTGAATCCTCGCAAAAAACTAGTGCGTGTCGCACGGACGTATAGCGGTCGTGGCGCTCTGATTGCCGGGCGAAACCGACGAAAAGACGCCAAACTTAAACCAAACGCGCTCTAGTCATCCTGAACTGAGTGGAGCGAAGTGAAGGATCTCTCGTGTTTTCGCGTGAGATTCTTCGGTCGCTGACGCTCTCTCAGAATGACTTGTGTACGCCGCTAAGGCGGAACTACGAACGCCTACTGAAGATGTTGCAGCATTTCCTGCACGTATTTGGGTAACATCTCGCGCCACGTTGTCCAGTCGTGTTCCCATTCAGGATCCCATAAATCGACTCGGTTTGGGATATTCCTTTGACCCAAAGCGTGAGCGACTTTCCACGATTCGCCAGGTTCTTCGTACTTTCCTTGTCCGGTTGCGAGGACGATGAATCGTTGACGAAGTTTTTCCACTTCTTCTTCTGGTAAACCGGGGACAAAATGGATCGGCGATTGATAATGAAACTCTTCAATCCACTGACCCTCCAACCACTTTTCAATATCGTAGGTTCCGCTCATGCAAATCGCACGACTAAACAAGTCCGGGCGTCGACAAAGCGAAACCAGCGCATTGAACGCACCGATCGATGCTCCGGCGGTCATGATTTCAATGTTGTCGGTACGGCAGTCTTCGTAAATTAGCGGAACCACTTCGTGAGCAACGTATTTATTGTATTGTTGCTGAACCCAAACTCGATGGGGTACCGAATCGCTTGTCATCCAGGTGCGACCGTTAATGCTGTCGATGGAATAGACTTTCAAACGACCATCGTGAATGAAGGGCTCGAGTTTCTTGATCAAGTAAAAACGCTCGACTTCTTCCGCGTCGCCACCCGCGGTTGCGAACAGAAGCAGCGGTGTGCCAAAGTCGCCCCAACGCACAATCTGCGTTTCCATTTGCAATTCGGATGAATGCCATCGATAAGTTTCTTTGAGTGCTGCCGTCTTGGCGTCCAGGTATTGAGTCATGTGAAATTGTAAGTCATGGTTTTCGAAGTAGGGCGGGTCCGTCTCACGCGGACAGGGCGGTAAACAATCCGTCCTACGTTCTGAGGAAATGTTCTGTAATTGATTCTACTTCGAGTTCTGACAAAAGGGCACAGACTTTCTGATGAATCGTGGGCTACATATACGTTACCCACAGGGGACCCGGAAACAGCCAGGTTAATCCGGCTCGCAGGCGATTTCGCCAGTTCTCCCAGTTGTGCCCGTCATAGGCTTCCACAAATTTGGCGGTGATTCCGTGGGATCTCAAAAACGGAACCATCGACCTGTTCTCGTAAATCAACGATTCGTAGACGCCGCAGCTGACAAATATCTGCTTCGCGGGCTGCTTCGGGTCTTCGCGAAACTGATTCATGAAGGCGACGACCGGATCGAACACGGGGCTACGCGAATGGTCGCCGATATCGGTAAACGCAAATGAGCCCGATTGAACCAGTATGGAATCGAATACTTCAGGATAATGCCAAGCCGTTGACAGCGCAGCCACGGCCCCAAAACTTGCCCCCATGATACAACGACCGGAAGATTCGGTGATCAGCGGATAACAACGTTGCAGCGCAGGAATCAGTTCTTCCACGATATGCCGAGCGTGTCGCCGGTCATTGGCGTACTCACGAAGTCGATCGTGCGGATTTGAAAGCGCCACAATCATTGGAGGAATTTCGTTGCGAGCGATCAAGTTATCCAGCACATGGTTCAACCGGGAAAAGCGCACGTAGTCGTCACCGTCGTGGACGACGAGCAAGCGATAACGACGATAGTCCCTGTACTTCGCAGGAATATACACGCGCACTTTGCGACGGTCGCCGAACACATAACTGTCGATCTCAACGTCTTCAAAGCGGCCTTGAGCGACTTCCGGGATTTCGTAAGACCACTCGGGATCGACGTAATCGCGGCAGTGAACAACCGAATTTCCACCAAATGGATCATAAGCCACGTTGCCATTGAGTGGATCGAAAATCCATTTCTCGTGACCGCCACGAATTACACCAAACTTGTACTCGATTCGCGAACGAGTTGGAAATTCCATCGCGCGATACCAGACATTTGTATGTCCCAGTCGCGTCAACGGCAGACTTGAAGGCAAACCATAGATCCAGTGGCGCAACTCGACTTTGTCAGCCGCCCCCACATAAACAAACGTCACGATGGTATCTTCGACCAGCGGAAACGAGTGTTCCTTAATAATGCGTTTGATGTCTTCCCGAGTCGCGTTGGCGTCGAGTTTGTCAAACAATGGAGACGTGATCATGAGTCAAACTCCAGTACACGGCCTGATTCGCCCAGCCGTGTCACCGGCCCCTGGCCCTTAACCTCCCAACCCCCGTTTTGTCGTTTAAGGATGGTCTGTTCATCAAAGATAACACACTTGAACAAGTTGAATCGACGAGCAAACAGTTCGACGCGAGCCTGATCGTCCAGGTTGAGCCGTGATTTCGCGTCCGGCAAGGGCAACACATCATGGAACAGGCTCATGCCAGCTCTCAGGACTTCCGCATCGCCGGGACCTTGAGGGGGCGAGTCGTGGAAAAAGACGACTTGATCCGAGAGTGCCATCGCGCCACCAGACCAGGCGATAATGGGGAGATCGGGTCGCATTTCCAAGATGCCAAATATTTTTAACCGATTCAAAATAATTGCTACGTGCCCACCGGCAATCAAAATCGCGTTGACTCGATTCAAGAGTCTAGCGATTTCACCTCGATGCTGGACGACGAACTGTCGAGTCGATGTTTGAAGTCGTTCTTCGTATTGATCGTTGATCTGGCTGGTACGAACAAAATATTGGCGGTCAAGTTGACGTACCATTTCGATCGCCGATTCTCGCTCAGGATCGAGGTTTACCAAAGTATCCTTCCGGCGAATCATCTGCCGCGCCGCTTTCAATAAGTGACTCAGACGATCATTGTAGGCATCTCGCAAATGTCGCAGCTCATCCTGCCGGGCTTGTAAAGTCTGAATCAACTCTGAATCATCCGCAAACAATTGCTCCGTCCGAGCAAACAGGTTGAGATTGATGGCTTCGACGCCAATGGCTTGTTTCAGTTGATGATCGTCATTCTCGTCGGTTTCCCAACCCGCTGTAATTAACGCGACAGGCGATTCTAAATGAAGCTCCGCGAGGGCGGTTTGCAGAGATGCATATTGGGGCTGCGGGCCAAGCAAGACTAATTGTCGCTCATTGTCGGACATGCAGATTCTCGTCTAATTCGTCGTCGGTGCTTCCAGCTGCCATTGTTTCAATCTGGATGTTCAACCGAAGCATAACAAGTTGACAAGTCGAAGCTAGGGATCATCCGGACAAATAATTAATGGTGAATTGTGAATGGTGATTTATTAATTGGTCTTGTGCTCATTAACAACTCACAATTCACCATTCGCAATTAATTATTCCTTCGCCTCGACAGACGCGTTTGATTCATCCCGAGTTACGCATGAGTTGTAAAGCTGGACTCTCACTATGCGGAATTTCGACAATACGATGTATTTCAAACGAAGGCAATAACAGCGGCTAAATCTAACGCGCATAAACTTTGACTGTCCTTCCTACATCATCCAGCATATTTCGCAAGTGATCGTAATCCGGGTGCTTCATGCGGATCCAGGCGTTGGCCATGTAGCCTCCCTCGACACCCTGTGTTGGCGTTCCTTCGGAAGGCAAATGGAAGTCGGTAATCCACTCGCCGTATCTTTTTTGAATATCTTCCGCCCCGCTGTAGCCGGATATGTGTCCATCGCGATCCGGACGAAGGGCAATGATCCCGGCGCTGAATTGACGTGACGGCGTTGCAGTTGTATGTCCGTGTGTTACCGCCAGCGCCCATTGATGATAAAGATCAATGTCGTTGGCAATGTTATGCAGATCCCAGGCTCTGACCCCTGGCGGACGGCAACCAATTTCTGAAAACGTCAAACCCTTGGGGCCGAAAAACCATTCCATATGAGTCGCTGAAGTTCCAATCTTCAGAGCTTCGATCACCTGTCGGCCCATTTCCTTCACTTCTTGATAATCGTCTACCGAATCGATTCGATTCGTTGTGACGAATTGAGGCGAAATCCAACGTTGCCGCATCGCTTCCAAAACGTTGGGATAATAGTGCGTGATGAATTCAAGCACGATTTGACCGTCGACCGTAATCGTATCATAAAACCCTTCGTGCCCTTCAATAAATTCTTCGACCGCCACATCGCCACCTTGTCCAACCTGCAACTGGCTGAGCGCGGCGCTGAGTTCGTTTTCGCTGGTGACTTTGAAAGTTCCCGATGCGCCCGCGCCGGTTCGCGGTTTGACGATCAAGGGGAAACCCACATCTTTGGCAAACTGCCTGATCTCATTTGCGTCAGCGCTGCCAAGCGATTGCGCGCAGGGAATTTCAGCGTCACGTAAGACCTGTTTCATTGCTGGCTTGTCTCGGCAAAGAAAAGAGGCCTCAACTGAAACTCCAGGGATCGTACACGCCGCTCTCACATTCGCGACCGGTATAATATGAGCTTCGATGGTAGCTTCGAGCCGGTCGACCCACATTTTGCTTTGCACCAATTTGACGGCGCGAATCATCGCATCTTCGTCACAAACAGAAGGAACCTGAATATATTCATACAGCCAATCAAGAAGTTGCCCGTCAAGTGAATCTTGACTGGATTCGCCAATCGCGACGACGGTCGCGCCCGTTTCAACCAAGCCACGAACGAATTCGCGTTGGTTATCCGGAAACGCAGGTTCGACGAAAATAACGTTCATTGATAGTCACCTTGAAACCAAGTTTTGTTGATGTTCGTGATTTGCTTCACTAAAAATTGATGTCAGTCTACCGTAGATCAGTCCGCCGCGGCGAGCCGATGCGAGTCTGCGACAGATTCGCCAACAGTTTTTCATCTTCATCCTTATGAATGCTGGAGGGTTTGGGCATAAAGTTTTGAATATTGTTCGGCCTGAGTCCGCCAGGAAAAATCCTTTTGCATGCCGTTTACTACGACTTGTTGCCATTGTCGGGGATCTTCAAATACGTCGAGCGCGAAATTGATCGCCCATCGCAAACCGGTTGATGTAAAGTGCTCAAAAACGAATCCCGTACCGTCTCCGGTTTGTGGATCGTATTGTTGAACCGTATCGGCCAGTCCACCCGTTTTTCGAACGATCGGAACGGTTCCATAAGCTTGACTGTACATTTGATTCAAGCCGCATGGTTCATATTGTGACGGCATCAAAAACATGTCACTGCCGGCTTCGACCAAATGGGCGACTTCGTTGCTGAAGCCGTGATAGAAGCCGACTTTAT
This sequence comes from uncultured Pirellulaceae bacterium, assembly GCA_947259675.1. Lineage (GTDB taxonomy): Bacteria > Planctomycetota > Planctomycetia > Pirellulales > Pirellulaceae > Mariniblastus. Next base: position 2,747 of record CAMYNE010000037.1, on the reverse strand, counting down.
CGGGATATTGCCGGCGAAGTTCGCTGAAAAAGTCCACGTACTTCTGTTGGCCGCTACCCAACACGACCAGCCGCAACTCACAACGCTGGAGAAGTCCCGGGAAAACGTCGAACATTAAATCGAACCCCTTTTGGCTGGTAAGCCGACTGACGATACCAAGGGTTGGGGCTGTGATATCACCATCCACTCCCATCTCGGTCAACAAATGCCGCTTGTTTTCCAGTTTAGGTTTCAAGTCGTTGACCGAAAACTGGAATGGAATCAGCGAATCGGTTTCGGGGTTCCATTCCAGGTTGTCGATGCCGTTTAGAATTCCATGCAAGTCATCTTGGCGAGTTAACAATTCGTTTTCCAGACCGACACCATAAGCACTTGTTTGAATCTGTTTTGCATAGGTTGGGCTGACTGTGGTTATGGGTGGGCGTCGCCGTCCAGCGACAGGTCGTCGAGCGCCTGGCTCGCGAAGACGCCCTGATACGCGAGGTTGTGAATCGTCAGCACAGTCCTCGAGTCATTAAACAGGCCATCCCAATCGTAGACGGACCGCAACAGGAGGGGGATCAATGCGGTTTGCCAGTCGTTGCAGTGAAAGATGTCTGGTGCCCACTGGAATCGCTGGCAGATTTCGATTCCCGCACGCGAAAGCAAAAGAAATCGCAAAAATTCGTCTGAACTGTCGCCATAGATCCCTTTCCGGTCAAAAAGTTCGTCGCATTTGATCAAAATTAATTCAGGACCGTCCGCCGGGTCTTGAGTTTGAGGATACGGACAACGATAACCATGAAAGGTAAGTTTTTCGGGTCCAGCATCTATCGTGATATTGGCCAGTTCCTCGATCGGTTCAGTTAGCTCCTCAGAGACTTTCAAGTCACGATAGTACGGTACAATTAACCGAACCTTGTGACCCGCCCGATGAAGTGCAGCCGGAAGGGCTGAGGAAACGTCAGCCAAACCACCAACTTTGGCATACGGAGCAAATTCGGAAGTTACGAAGCAGATATTCATAATTAGTTTGTTTTTAGTGTAGTTGCAATTGTCCCAATTGCAGTGCAACACCGAGTAATGCTCAAACAATTGAGACAATTGTTGCTACACTGCTTCCCATTTCGTGAACGGATCAACAAGACATTATAATGGACAAGCATAATCTAGTTAGATTAGTCGACGAATGAAAAAAGTCATCTTTGTCGCCCCTTATTTTATGGACGCGACGGAACGATTTATCGACGCCGCGACGAAAGTCCCGGATGCACAAGTGGGACTTGTTAGTTGTGATCCAGTGACCAAGTTGCCTGCGGAGGTTCAAAGCCGTCTGTCGGCCTATTATGCGATCAAGGACATCAGTACACCACAGATTTCGCGAGGGGTTGAAATGATCGGTCGTCAATTTGGCGGAATCGACCGAATCATGGGCATGCTTGAGCAGATCCAGGTTTCCTTAGGGGAAGTTCGAGACCATCTTGGCGTGCCAGGGATGGGGGCAAAGGCAGCCAATAATTTTCGCGATAAATCCGTCATGAAGTCTGTCCTCCGCGAAGCGGGGCTTCCTTGTGCCAAGCATGTATTGGCCGATTCCTTTCAAACCGCCCTGGATTTTGCCAGGCAGACTGGTTTCCCCATGATTGTCAAACCACCGGACGGCGCGGGAGCTATGGGGATCTTCCGCTGCGAAAACCACAAACAACTGACCGAGTGCTGGGCTCACTTGAATCCCGGCCCGCGGAATCCCGTTGTCATCGAAGAGTTCATTGTTGGAACAGAACATTCGTTCGATAGTATTTGCGTGAAGGGACAGTTAATCTGGTCGTCGATTTCCCATTACTCGCCGGCGCCTTTGGAAGTCGTTCGTGAGCCATGGATTCAGTGGTGCGTCACGATTCCACGTGAATTCGACTCGCCCCATTACAAACCGGTCAAGCAGATTGCCCAGGCGGCCCTTTCGGCGCTTGGGATGCAGACCGGGTTAAGCCACATGGAATGGTTTTTGCGCGCTGACGGCAGCGTGGCGATTTCAGAAGTGGGTGCCCGCCCACCCGGTGCACAGATTACGACCTTGATTTCCTACGCCCACGATTTCGATTTATATCGGGCTTGGGCCGAGTCGGTGATCCATGAACGTTTCCAGATTCCTCAGCGAAAGTATGCGGTCGGAGCAGCCTATTTGCGCGGCATGGGAGAAGGTCGTGTTTCGCGCGTTTATGGCTTGGAGGAGATTGCGAGGTCGTTGGGCGAGATCGCCGTCGAATCAAAGATTCCCGAACCAGGGCAATCGCCAAGTGGCAGCTACGAAGGCGAAGGCTATATCATTGTCCGCCATCCTGAAACGTTAGTCGTTGAAAATGCTTTGAAGAAAATAATTGAAACCATCCAAGTTGAACTGGCATGAACCAAATACCTTAGTCTTAATCATAATCCTACTCATAGAATACAAAATGAACGTCATCATGATCTCGCCTGGATTTCCGGCGGAGATGCCGTACTTCACGCGCGGGTTGGCCCAGGTTGGTGCGCGGGTGATCGGACTTGGCGATCAACCCGAAGCCGCGTTGTCCCCCATGGTGAGGGAGAGCCTGGCGGCGTACGTCCAGGTGCCATCCTTCGCTGACGAAAACGCCGTCTTGAGCCAGGTGCACGAACTCGCGCGCAAGGTCGAGATCGATCTCGTCGAGTGTTTGTGGGAACCGTTCATGATCCTGGCGGCACGAATCCGGGAAATGCTCTCCCTGCCCGGGCTCACCGTCGAGCAG
>CAMYNE010000036.1 GCA_947259675.1 uncultured Pirellulaceae bacterium | reverse complement strand
GGTGTGAACGGTGGGTGACCATGAAGTCTTCAGCGGTTTGTTTCGCGGCCGCCCAGGATTGGATTCGTTGAGCACCGCTGGAGACAGCGGCTCGCGACGTTTGCGTTCGAATCAGCTCCAACGTTAACGAAGTCTTGGTCGTCGGATCCAGTTCACGATTGTTGAGCCCTTCCCGGCAATACGATTCGGCAAGATCAAACAGCCGACGTGTCCGGAGTCCTTGTGCAAATTTCGTGATTTCGGAATCGGATTGCGCTGAAATCTGAGCGGGTGACCAGCCGAAAAGGAATGCGAGCAGCAGAATATAGAGCCCTTTTAATCGCTGGGCGGTCAAGTCATCCTGAAGGAGCCTAGGCGACTGAAGGATCTCTCGTATTTCTAAGTGAGATTCTTCGGTCGCTGAGGCTCCCTCAGAATGACTAATGTGCTCGAACGACTCTCTTCCAGCAAACAACCGGTTCATTCTCCATGTTATGCCGCGTCGCGGAATTCCGAGCTTAGAATGACTTGCCCTATTTTCTTGCCCCATGGAACCAGTTTCTCAATCCTTGGACGGGTTAACTGCAAAAGAGATTTTTTGGAAACCAACAATTTTGGCAACATCATAGGCCTGAATCACATAACCCAACGGAACAATTCCATCAGGATCAAGAATGACGGGGGCATCGTCTTTGATGCCGGCAACGGCCGTCAAATGGGCTTGAACTTGGTCTAACGAGGCAACGACCGTGCCATTGATTGACCAAGTCGGTGCTGAGCCGTCATAGCCTATGCGCACGACGATGTTGTCAAAATCCTGCTCGGGAAGCGGGTCTACTTGTTCAACCGGATCGGCTCCCATTTGGGAGAACATTTGACTGGGCAGAATCTTTTCAATGATTTGAAAACTGGCGGTCCAGACAAAAAACACCAGCAATAAAAACACCACGTCGATCATCGGCGTCATGGTTGAGTTCATGTCGGTTTCGCCGCCCCGTCGAATGAGTGGGCTGGGTCGTCGCACAATCAGTCCTCCTCGCCATAAACAGCGTAGTCGACCTGCCAAATTCCCGATTTGGTGCAGGCGATCATGATCGGTTCAATGCTGGCGTAGGCGGCTTGTTTACTGCCACGAATGCGGACTTTGACGTTGGCGTTCTGTTTTTCTTTTGCGACCGCTCGTAGTTTCTGTGTTAACTCTTCGCGTCTTACGATTCGACCCGCCAGCCACATCGTGCCATCCGGTTTGACGTTGATGGTGACGCGGGGCGTCTCCTGATCAAGATCGTCCTCACCCGATTTGGCAGTCGGCAGTGCCAGCTCCAGTTGCGTTTCCTGGCGGGCCAGGTGGCTGCTGACGAGAAAGAAAATGATCAGCAAAAATACGACGTCAATCATCGGAGTCATATTGAATCCGTAGCGACGATTCGATTTGTACTGCGGTGATCGCATTGATTTTTTTTGACGGCCTTTCTAGTTTATTTGCAACTACTTCTTCGCTTTGCGCCGTAACGGTGCGAACACATGCTGGGCCATGTAGGCCGCTTCGGCGACGAACTGGTCGATTCGGTTTCGAAAAATGGCAAAAGCACCGATCGAGGGAATCGCCACGATCAAACCACCAACGGTCGTGACTAACGCCTGGTAAATTCCGGTTGCCAACTGCGGTGCGCTGGCGGTTCCCTGGGTCGCGGCAACCGATTGAAAGGCGACAATCATCCCAATCACCGTTCCCAGTAATCCGACCATTGGGGCGATGTTTCCGATCACCGACAGATATTCGATTTTTCGAAATAGTCTCGCAGACTGTTCGGCCAACGCGTCTTCCAGCGATTTTTCGACTGAAGTCCAGCCAAACTCGAGTTCCGAGATTCCGTGCATCAAAACAAAGCCAAGGAAACTCGGTCGGGCGTTGCACGCGTCTTGGGCACCTTTGACGTCGCCAGAAAGCAGTGATTGACGAACTTGTTCACCCAGTCCTTCGGGCATCAGGTCTTTTCGGCGAATCGTCATTAGATGGTCAAAGATCAAATAGGCCGCTGTGACCGACAATAACAGCAGAATCAATATCATGACTGCACCGACAATTCCACCAGAAAAGACGATGCTGAAAAAACCGTTTGGCGTTTCTGGTTCTGCGGCAGTATCGGTTTGCGCAAATATGGTAGCAGGAGTAAGGATTAGGCCAACCGCCACCATGCTCGCGGCGAGTCCAGGTACGGCAGTCCCAATTTGAAATCTGTTGCGCATTTTCGTTTCCGTAGCTCAGTTATTTTTTGATGATTGCAGCAGGGCATTGTCAATTTGAGATGCCCAAACCGTATTTGGGTAATCATTCAGTAACTCGTTCCAAATCGTCTTTGCCTCTTCGGTACGCTGCTCATTGTGCATTAAGTTGCCGCACTTATACAACGAGGCAGCGGCAAGGTTGGGATGCTGTGGATAGAGAATCGGGACGCGCATGAAGTTGATTGCAGCTTGGTCCGTCATTTTCAACTGCGTCTGGGCCGAGCCCAACACAAAATAGGGACCGGCTCGCAGCTCTTTGGGCATTTGCTTGATTCGTTGTTTCCATTTTTCCAGTTGGTCCACTTTGACGTTGGTCAGTTCGGTGCGCCAAAGTTGAGCGGCGGCAAGATTAGCAATCCGAGGTTCAAAGTCGTTCGCTAGTTTCTTCAAAACCTGGATCGCGTCAGATCGTTTGGGGCCGCCCAAGTGCCAACTTGCTGCAATCAGCTGTAAGACCGGTTCGTTCGCAGCGAGCCAACTCTCGGTGTAATTCCTGATGTCGGCAGCCCCCACGGACCCTGCCCAAGCCAAGGGGATCAAGTTCATGAAACGAGTTTGCGGATCACTCGCGATGATGGAGCCAAATTCCTCGATGGCCGAGCGGTCTTGCTCGGCCGCAGAATAGGCTTTAATCAATTCGGCTCGGACGATTGTCTTGGCCCAATCCCGTTGTTCGATGTTAAGTGCCTTGCGAAAGCTCGCGATGGCTTCCGCAAATTTCCGCTTTGCACTCAGACTCTTTCCCGTCGCGTATTCGGTGCTCCAATCGGTTTCGATTTGGACGATGCGGTCGTTGGCAATTTCCCGCGTGCGGGCACCGCTTTTGAGTGAAAGGGCTGTGCCTTTCCACGCCACAATTTCGCCGCGGCGTTTTGCCGTTTTTCCAGAGTCGTCGCCACGCGTGATGACTGTGTCTTGTGCCTGAGCGCCCGTAGCAAATAACCATCCGAGAACCATCAACACCAGCCCGTTACGGATCAGATAAAGCCTGTACTACGAACATTGCGCAAACTACGGCGGTGGTTCTTACTCATACTGTTAATCACTCAGCGTCAATATGTTTTTGTAGACGTATGTTCCACCGTGCTCCCTGGCGAGCTGTTGTAACGAACGATCGCTCCCTGGTCCGCTGCCAACACCAAATTCGATCGCGTTGATCACGGCTGCTGAACGATTCCATTGAGAGACTTTCAAAAGCTCGCCGCGAGTGAATCCACCTTCGGCATCCGTCAAAAGGAATATTACGTCCGGTGCCAAGCTGAGGGCGAGGTGCAGGGCGTTTAAGTGATCGGTACCTCGGTCCGCCTGAATCGACTCGACAAAACGGGTAGCCTGACGCTTGATGCGGTCGTCGGCGGGCATCATTTCAGCGGCGCCAGGATCCGGTTTAAAAACTCTTGTTGTGTCGTTGTAAAATATGATCTGAAACTGGTGATTCTTTCCCAGGGAATTCAGGCTGGCAAGCAACTGTTTTTTGGCGGCGCGAAGCGGTTTATTGTTGTAGCCGCTCATGCTGGCAGAACGATCAAAGACATAGACGAATCTCGATCCCGTTCCCTTCACACCAAAGACTTCGATCGTAACTTTGCCGCCGATGTTACCAGTCGTGGCAACACCCTCAATCAGGCCTTCCGCACCGTTAAGCGATTCCATCAGCTCATCACCCACGCCGGTGATGGTTGTAGATGAGGATGCAAGTCCGGGTAGATCCGGCGGAAGCTCTTGCTCGGTTGGCAGGGGAGGCGGACTGGCAACAGGTGTGCTTGAACTGGTTGATTCTGCGACTTCTCCTTCGGAAAGATATTCTGTTTTCTCCGATTGGGCTTCGACCAAAACGATTCCGACGTTGCGGTTTTCTGTTTCCGCAGCGCCGTTACTCACTGTTCGAGCCGTCAGCATTATGACAGTGAACAAGATCGTGTGAAGCAGAAACGAAAGCAGCCAAGCGGGGAGTCTTCGATTAGGTACCAGCTGTTCGTTGGGAATCGGCACCGAGTCGGCGGTCGGGGAAGAAAGCGTCACCGGTATTCCCGAGTTGGATGTTGGCTTAGTCATGTATGTGACGCGAGATTGAGTTGCCCATACATCATTCTAGGATCGGTAAAAAACTGCGTCAACGATTGCATTCCGTTCCCGAGCCTCCGTCGTTTAACCGCGCGCTCAACGGGCCGCGTTTTGCCGGTTGAAACGCGCGGGGCGTTGCCCACGCGGTTAAACGACGCGCATATCAATCTTGTCGTCAATAAGCGAAATGCCGTCGCTCCGCGGCTGTCCTCAAACAACCTGAGTCATCTTATTCGCAGCTTGAAACAATCGTACAGCCGTTTCGTAATAGACCGCACACTCGCCATCATCGGTCAATTCAGCTCGCGTCAATACGTTTGGGCAACGACCAGCGGATAACCAGCCCCCTTTTTTCATGATTGCGATATCAGTTCTTTGATTTGAATCGAATACAAGTTGAACCTCAATCGTATCAAGCTCGGAAGCGAGCAGGACAATCTCGCCTTCGTTTAACCCCTCGGCTGCATCTGGATGAACAGTCACGGGAGCTGGGCCAAGTTGTGTTTCGGGCTGCCACTGAGACGCTTGAGCTTCGTCGGTTGAGATGGCCATCAACTGCAACGGAAACGCATCGTTTATTCTCGTCGTTGGCGGATCGTAATGGCATATCAAGTTGACCTTGCCAGAAGCCGTTGGAAACTTGCGATCGGCAAAAAGTACCTGTTTTGCGGTTGGATTCTTGATCGGCGCTGATTGCAACTGTTCCAGCGAGAATCCTTGTTTCTCCAGATCGGCAAACAAGCGTCGTTTCCAGGATTCGGTGTCATCTTTGAACCAGCCCTCCAAGCCAACGCGCCGTGCCATTCGTTGAATGATCTCGTAATCGGTATGGACTCCTTCAGGAGGTCCGACGACTGGTCGAACTTCGTTGAGCCAATGGTGACCGTAGGCCCCGACGATATCATCGTCTTCCAACATTGTTGTCGTCGGAAGAAATATATCCGCACACTGAGCGGTGTCGGTCATGAAACAATCAACAACGACTGTAAAGCGATCCATCAAGCATCGTTGGATAGTCCTGGATTCAGGAATCATCGCCACGGGGTTACCGGCCGACACCCAAACCATTTCAATACGAGGATTTCGTGCAGACTCAATTCCCGGACCAAGCAGTGGTTCCGGAATCGACCTGGGAGCAAGAGAGGAATCAACAAACGAAGTATCAAACGCAGACCGCCGTGGGAAATAAAACGAAACACCACCACCGCCGACTCCAAGATTGCCACTGACGGCCGCCAGTGCATCGATCGCTCGAATGCTGGCCGAACCGTATTGTCGACGCTGCATTCCCCACCCAACCAGGATCGCAGATGGTCCTTGCGAATAAAAATTGGCAAGTCTTTCGAGTTCCTCGACAGTGACGCCCGCCGACTGTGCCCATTCACCAACCGATTTAGACAATAGCAACGCGCGATATTCATCGCAGTGATCGCAATAGTCGGCGGCATTGGCGTCCAGTCGGCCGCGATCCAACAGCCATCTCGCCAGCCCAAAGGCCAGTGCTGCGTCACCGCCAGGGCGAATTTGAACGTAGTCATCGCAGAGGCTCGCTGTTCGGTGTTGAACCGGATCAATCAAAACCAACCGCGTGCCCTGTGATTTCGCCTTTTTGAGAATGGGTAGAAGATGAACGTGACTGCAGTAGACGTTTTTGCCCCAAATGATAATCGTTTTTGAATTGATTAGGTCTCCTGCATCGTGACTATCAACGATGCCAAAATCCTTTTCTTGTGCCGCGTCCCCGGCACCTGCACAAATGTCGCCGGACTTGATCGTAACCGGTCCGAATTCCTGAAAGAAATAATCGGTGGTTAATTTCATGAGCCCCATCGAACCACCGCACCTGTAGTTCATGATCGAGGCGGGACCATACTTTTCTCGAAAGTGCAGCAGTTGTTCGGCGGCAAAATCGAGAGCGACGTCGAGCGAGACGGTTTCCCATTCCCGATCCGCCTTTTTGGAGCGACGAATCATCGGCTGGGTGATGCGACTGGGATCATACTGTCGTTTTAGATATCGGCTGGTGCGTTTGCACAAAAATCCCTGCGTGACAGGATGATCGGGATCGCCTTGAATACGTAACACTCGATTACCTTCAACCGTGGCGATAATTCCACAGGCGTCTGGACAATCGCGAGTGCATGTGGTTCGAAGTATTTTTCCTGGCTGATTCATGACCACTTATTATGTCGAGGCCGTTCATCAAATGCGAGTGGCAACTTCGTCTGAAAGTGAATTGAGGACCCTGGCTTGTCGTTCTGAGCAACCGCAGGATCCGCAATACCTGAATCAACAAGTCTCCCGGCTTGTCGATTCAGGATCGACGCTCAACAACCGGCTTATGCTCGTATGCGTCTGATGCTTACCAACAAAGCCAACATCGAAAAGATCGCGAATGAAGATGGCTCCGGGATGGTCGCGGGTTTCATGAAGACGATGGTGGTGGCTCCGAGGGCAGTCGCGGCTCCATCGCTCGGCGGCAAAGGGCCACTACCATCAATGTCGATCGCGTTGATCGTGACCAATGTGCGATACTTATAGAGCTTGCCCGGTTCAAGCAGTCCTGTCATTGAACCTTCGAGAAAATTGGTGGTATCGCCTTCCATTTCGCCAAGCATCAATCCTTCATCGAGTGTCATTTCGCTGTCTTGCCAATTATAAAAAAGCGTGATGGGCGGCATCATGTCGGTTACGTCCAATAGCTCAACTTCGAGTTCGACGTTGCCGGCGACGGTGGCTCCTGTTTCGTCGGTGGCTGCCAAAAAGCCCATGACGTCATAAGTTACGGGAACATCGACCATAAAATACATCAAACTTTCCGCGCTCGCACGTTCGCCAGTGATGGACGATCGTGTCAAATCGTACGTACTATCGAGGAAAGCCGGCGACGTACTGAAATCAGTCTCAAACGCATAGCTGTGGATTGCAGTGTTGTCTCCAAGCATCGCCATAGCGGTACCCACAACGGGGCCGGTAAATTCGTCGATATCTGTGTCGCTTCCGAAGAGAGGACCGGCCAGCGCGTTTGCATTGGCACCAAAATCGGGCATGTCAAAAATAGTGATTTCGTCGGCCCGAATCGGGCTGCGGACGAGAATCGTAACAACCAATAGGGCAAAGATCTGTTTTTGTGTTTTCATGACTGAAACCTGAAAGGAGGGTGAGGCAAATGTAGATATTGGTACTTGCGAACGACCGCGGAGGTTTAGCCAAAAAAAAAGCGAAAATTCCAAATCACGTGTTTGCAGCGCGTTTCTGAGCAATTCAAACGGTATCGCCGACAGCCATCGACACGTTAGGTCACGCGCATTTTGTTGTCAGAAATAGTTTTTGCAAAAGAGTTTTGGCAGCTGACCAGATGTGTCATAGGTGCAGCCAATCATCTGTACAGACGAATCAGTTGAAGTCTGTGAAAGGAAAATTCAGATGATCAAGCCACTTAACACCGTCCAGCTCTCAAGCGCGAAACCACGAACTGGATTGCAGAGCATCGCCGATTTGTTGCCGCGACTGATCCAGCAATACGAGATACAAGCTGAACTAGCGAGTAAGCAGGAAAACGAAGTGTTCAAACTGCAATCGGTAGACACGCCGAATGGCCAGCCGGGATCGCCTACCCAAGTGACTTTTAGTTGGTACCAATAAGTCAATCGGTCAGCGGACGTCCCGCCGGTCGGCCTGTTGGTGATCCGGGTCGACGCGGTTCATACTTGCAACAGTCGACGGGGCCGCAGGACGTTTTCCAAAAAAGGCATCACATCGTCAGGACCCTCAGAGCCACCGAAAAAAAACGACAAGCAACGCGTCATATTTTTGCTCGGACATGTTTTTTTGATTCGTCGCTGAAGCGTGAGATTTCAGACGTTTGGTCGCAACGGCCAACGTCCGAATTCTCAAGGATTCAAAACCATCGATATTGCGACCACTGGATTCTCACGAATTCAGCTACGCTGACGAAGCCATTAAATCAGGTTTCTTTCTGGAGGGCTTCTGTTACAAATTCCGGCGTCAAAATGGCGTATGGCGGGGCGTCATCTGGAAACCGACAACATGCAACATGGAAAATACCGGTGGCGACCTGCTCTGCATGCGCATCCACAATTTCAAACTCGTAAATAATCTTCTTGCCATCGACCAACGTCAGGTCAAGCTGGATTCGGACTTGCTCATCAAAAACAAGTGGTCTCACAACGTTGATATCGACGTTGAGTCGAGGGAAACCTAACGTACCGCGACCGTCGTACAGGACCACTCGCAAACCACGACTACGTAAAAAACCGTATTCGGTTTCTTCCATCAATCTCACATAGGATGCAAAATGGACGTAACCGCTGACATCCGTTTCGGCCCAACGAATTCGTCGAGACATTTCGAATTGAGCAATTGCGATTGTGGGTGATCCTGTGGACAACTTTTAAGGTACTCCCTCTATGAAACCGTCAGACGCTCACTCACACAACCGGGCAGCCTGGGATCGACTTGCCAAAAAGCAGAATCGGCTTGCAAAACCGGCTCGAGACGGTGATTTTAACGATCCATTGGCTACCGTCGATGGCAGCGGCTGGTTGAGCCCAGACATTTCCGGCAAGCGCGTGTTGTGTTTGGCTGCCGGTGGCGGGCGGCAAGGGCCCATTTATGCGAAGGCAGGCGCGCTCGTTACCGTCGTCGATATCAGTTCCTCAATGCTCGAACTCGATCGTCTGGTCGCGGCCGAACGCGGATTGAATCTGCGAACGGTCGAAGCTTCGATGGATGATTTGAAGTCTCTGCAAGACGATGAATTCGATATCGTTATCCATCCCGTTAGTACTTGCTACGTCCCGGACGTGCGACCTGTGTATGGGGAAGTCGCTCGTGTACTTCGTCCGAATGGAATCTACATTAGCCAACACAAACAGCCGACCAGTCTACAAACCAGCCTTAAACCGGACGGCCAAGTTTACCGAATTGAGTTTCCGTACTATTCCGACCAGCCTCTACCGATTTGTTCGGAGCCGAATCGCATTCGCGAAGACGGCACGATTGAATACATTCATCGCTGGGAACAGTTGGTGGGGGCGATGTGCCGGGCAGGTTTCGTCATCGAAGATATCAGCGAGCCCATGCACGCCAAACGCGACGCCGATCCAGGCACATTCGCTCACCGCAGTCAGTTTGTCCCCGCTTACGTGAGGGTAAAGGCGCGCAGAGTTGGGCAGGCGAAGGTTTCGAATTTGATTGTCTGAACACCACCCAAGACAGCCTTGCGCTGTGGACTCGTTTAACCGCGTGCCCAACGGGCCGCGTTTTCCGAGCTAAACACGCGGGGTATTGACCACGTGGTTAAACGATGCGCTTAAATCAATCTTTCGATCAATCAACGCAATCGTGCCAGTCTGGCGGATGTTGGGCATATCCACTTTTCGCCTGCGCTTCAACAAAGTACTGCCGCAACGGAATTCATGTACTTGATGATGAGACGAGTATTCGACGAATTGGGATATCGCCGTTACGAGTGGAAATGCGATGCCCTGAACACACGGTCTCGCACGGCGGCTGAACGACTGGGATTCAGATTCGAGGGCGTCTTTCGTCAAGCTGCCGTTTACAAAGGCCGAAATCGCGACACTGCCTGGTATTCAATTGTTGACAAAGATTGGCCAGCCGTTTCGTCAGGCTTTGAACAGTGGTTGTCTGATGAAAACTTTGACGAAAACAATCAACAGCGGAAACGCCTATCCGAGTTAATGACTGCCGACTGATATGAGAGTCGCTTGTCAGCAGCGTGTTCACGGTTTTGGCATTTGCTGTGTCAAGCAATGAAACGATCCAAGACCGACTGTCAGGTTTGTCGATGGTAGCCCAACGACATCTCGATTTGGGAAATGTTCCGACAGCACCTTCAGGGCAAGTTGATCATGCACATCTTGAAATTGGGGCACAATGACGGTTTCATTTGTAATGTAAAAATTGCAGTAGCTTCCCGGCAGTTTTTGATCGCGGAACATCACGGGGTCTTTCGGCAAAACAAGGGGAATCAAATCGTAGTTGAGATTTAGCCTTTCCAGTCCCCGTTGCAAATCCTCCAGGTTCTGTTGTAGTTCCGGAAATTGGGGGTCACTGCGATCTTCCGTCCAGGCATAAACGATCGTGGTGTCGTTGACGAAACGGGCCAGTTGATCGATGTGGCCATCGGTGTCGTCGCCTTCGATCGCTTCTCCTGAAAGCCAGATGACATGATCGATACCTAAACGACTCTTGAGTTCTGTTTCGACCGCCTCGATGGACCACTCGGGATTGCGATTGGCGTTGAGCACGCACGAACGAGTCGTTAGGAGAATTCCTGATTCGTTGACTTCAATAGCGCCACCTTCGAGGCACAGATTCGAACGGATATAAGATGCCCCCGTTTGTTGCGCGACGATTTCGGCCACTTTTTGGTCTGCTTCGAAAGGTGGATACTTCCCGCCCCACGCGTTATAGTGCCAGTCGACGGCCCCTAACCATGCATTGTCTCTGGGAAACCAGGGAGGGACCGACTCGGAAGACGGAGCCCCGTCGATGGGCTTGTCCGCAACCACGAACGTCGGCGCAAAATCTCGAGCCCAGGCGTCATTCGTGGGGATATCACAAAGAATGGTACGACCATACGGCACGACTTGCGTACAGTATTCGGCGCTCATTTCGTCACTGTTTAAACAGATGTACGCGCAACCGTCGGATTCTGCGATCAGATTAATCAGGTTGCGAAATTCTTTTTGAGCCTTTTTCAGGTTATGGGGCCAGGTTTCATGATTGTGGGGCCAGGAAACCCAGGTACCCGCATGCGGTTTCCACTCCGCCGGCATCCGCCATTTGATCGGCTCAGCTTCATTCATTGAGCCACCGTTTGGTTAGCCCTGAATACGCATCAATACGTCGATCTCGCAAGAACGGCCAATGAGTGCGGGCGGTTTCAATCGTGACCAGATCGCAATCGGCCATAATGGTCTCAGGCTTTTCATCCGAAGCTGTTACCAATATATTTCCGTAGGGATCGGCAACGAAAGAGTTTCCCCAAAATTCGATATGATCCTCCACACCCACCCGATTTGACGCAACGAGATACACGCCGTTGGCGATTGCATGAGATCGCATCATGGTTTGCCAGGCGTTGGTCTGACTGGCTCCCCACTCGTCTTTTTCGGGGGCCTGCCAACCAATCGCAGTAGGGTAGACCAGAATTTCAGCTCCGCTGAGCGTGGTCAGGCGAGCGGCCTCGGGAAACCATTGATCCCAACATATGCAAATCCCGATTTGGCCAACCGAAGTGGAAAAACTTGCAAAACCAAGGTCGCCGGGGGTGAAATAAAACTTTTCGTAAAAGTACGGGTCGTCAGGAATGTGCATTTTTCGGTACAGCCCCGCCAAACCACCGTCCGACTCGATAACGACCGCCGAATTGTGGAAAAGTCCCGGTGCTCGACGCTCAAATAACCCCGCGACAATAACAACATTCCTTTCACGGGCAACTTGGGATAACTTATCAGTTGTCGGCCCGGGAATTGACTCTGCCAGCGCGAATTGTTCGTGATCTTCGGATTGGCAGAAATATCGGTTGGCAAACAATTCCTGGAGGCAAACGAGGTTTGCTCCCTGAGCGGCTGCGTGTTCGATTTGCACGATCGCGTTCTGAACATTGTTTTCGACCTCAGTGGTGCAAATCTGCTGCACGGCTGCAATCGTAATTTTTTTGGAGCTCATTGTGGCATTGAGGTTGTACTGGTGCTATGAACGACTGGCCTTTCAATGGTAACTTAACTGGATGTTTAAAAAACCACCTCACGGTCTATTTATCACGGCGACCGATACGGAAGTTGGGAAGACTTACGTTACGACGTTGATTGTAAAGTCGCTGGTCGCATCGGGCGCACGTGTCGGCGTTTATAAGCCTTCCGCTGCTGATTGTGTCTCCGATGGCCGCCAACTCATTTCGGAAGATGCCGTTGCCTTATGGGAAGCGGCAGGTCGACCGCTAAATCTTGATGCGGTTTGTCCGCAACGTTTCCGTGCTCCGTTAGCACCGCATTTGTCAGCCAAGAGCGAAGGTCGTGAACTCGATACTGATCTATTGAGAACCGGCATTTCCGTATGGGCAGAAGAGTGCGACATAGTCATTGTCGAGGGCGCGGGCGGGTTGATGTCGCCGATCAGCGAAGACGAGTACGTTGCCGATATCGCGTTTGATTTGGGCTATCCGTTGATTATTGTCGCACCTAATTTGCTCGGCGTCATCAATCAAACACTTCAAACCCTGATAACCGCTTCGTGTTTTCGAGAAGGCCTTGATGTTGCCGGCATCATCTTGAACGATTCCCAGGTTTTTGAAGGCGATATGAGTGTTGAAAGCAATCAACAGGAGATCGCCAGCCGATCCATTGCACCGGTACTGAGTCGGCTTCGTTTCAACGCGCAGGAATTCGAAGAAGATATCGATTGGATGAGTCTTGCTGAAGGTTCCAAAGTTGTCTCCAAGAGTGAGCCCTAACCTGCGAGTCGCGCGCCGGGCCGTATCAACGCCACCGAGGTAATTCCATTGGCCTTCATCGACTACGTTCCGCCTGACCAGATTCCAGCGACCGATCGAGTTAAGGATGACGACAACATCCTGCAAATTCATGGCGTTCACAGTCGCGTATTCATGGCGTTCACAGTCGCGTTCTGAAACTCCATTACGAGCTTTACGTCGAATTGATGCATCGGCAGAGTCCGCTGTCGCGAATTCAACGCGAAATGATTGGAACGGTGGTATCCGCGATAAACGGTTGCGTTTACTGAACGGTGCACCATGGTTTGGGTCTCGGTCGAGAACTCAAACTGGCGGGTAAATCCGAGGAAGAAGTGAAGAAACTGGTCGCGAACTTAAAATCTGACTTTACTTGCGCCCGATTGGAACCGCAGGATCGCGCAATGTTGGGCTACGCCGAAAAGTTGACGCGGGCGCCCCAAGGCATCGGAGCAGATGATGTCGAGAAGCTGAGAGGATTTGGATTTGATGATCGCGCGATTCATGATATTTGCGCAGTCGTCGCTTATTTTGCTTTCGTAAATCGAATTGCGGACGGCTTGGGAGTGGAATTGGAAAAGCGGTGAAATGCTTCCCGTTATCACAATCTTCGTTGCAGCACTTCACATAAAAAAAGCCAGCAAGATAACGAGTGAACGCCATCCTACTGGCCATCCTCATCACGAGGACCCTTTTTTGAATCCGCTAGATGACCAATTTATGTCCTAGCGGCGATTTTGCTGTTGATTCCAAGGACCTTCAGTCGGCCAAGAAATGTCGAGAGGTTTAGTCTGTTTTGAGTCAAAGATGGGTTGCAGGTGATTCGCGGGTTGTACCCTCTGAGGCTGAATTTGCTGGATCTGTTTTTTCAGTTCGTTCACCTGCCGTTTCAAATCATATACTTCTGAATCATGTTCGTCCCGCTTCAAATATGGATTGGCGTTACTTGCCTGTGTCGAACCACCAGAATTCTTGGTGGACATTTGTTTTTCCAGAAGCGTGAGCGTTCGGTTAATTGCGTTGGAACTATACGCTAACATTTGAATTTGCTGTATCGCACGATTCTGGTTGGTGTAGAGCGGGCCCAGCCAATTTTTTAGGTTCTCAGCGTTATTGT
Source organism: uncultured Pirellulaceae bacterium (assembly GCA_947259675.1). GTDB lineage: Bacteria > Planctomycetota > Planctomycetia > Pirellulales > Pirellulaceae > Mariniblastus. The sequence goes on along the minus strand of CAMYNE010000036.1, from coordinate 5,509 downwards.
GCTGAGTGGACATTTGAACGGCCTGGCCACGCATCGAAGCCATTTCTTTTTCATGTTCAATCTTTAGTTCGGCAATTTGCGTATTTGCTTCGGTTTGAGCATTTTTTGCGACCAAAGCCAAAGCGCTTTCAATGACTTCTCGGCTCGAAGGATCGTCCAAGTTTTTGTTCTTAAGTGCAACTCTTAACAGTTCGGCAACTTGGCAACAGAACTCGGACTTTTCAATGAGTGCCTGATCGGAGCAACAGAAATTGCAATCTTTGCATCTACTGCCGTCGCAACAGTTTGCGCTTGAGCAGAAAGAAGAATCGCCAGTCGCCTCAGAATTGAATGCTGATTTGACGTCGTCTGCAATGACGCCAATCGATTCGAGATTGGCGACGGAATGGTTCCATTTTCCGGCGCATTCGGAACATGATTGGGGACAAGCAGTTACATCACAGAACGTGTCGCAAACATGGTTGCAACCTGATTTACATGCCTCGGTACATTGGTGTTGGCAGTCAGTCGTGCGGTTTTCAGTTTGAGGCCCAGAATCGAAAGTAAAAGTTGTTACCTGAGCGAAAGCCGCAGGCACAAATACAAGCATCGCAAAAACAGTCAAAACGAGAGTTGAACAGCGAGATTTTCGAGACATTTTCGTGCTCCTAGCTAGGTCAATTGTTCATCCGTGAATTCGTCGAAATTGCAAGATCGCCGAACCCGCTTGATTTGAATCAAGACCCGTTTTTTCAACAAGACGAATCGAGAACGTTGGAAAAACGGCCTGAACCGAGTGGATAAAGTCAAGATTTTCAGCTCGATTCCGGTTCGATATGGGCGGTTTACGATCAGAATGCTATCATTTGTGTCCTGTTTCCCGTTTTTATAGCGGCTTTTTCGATCATTGAGATGACCCAAGAAACCGATTCGGATTTCGTCTCGCCCACTCTGCTCCAGCTGATTCGCTGCCCGGCAACTAAATCAAAATGGAGCAGGCTTCCGCCGACTTGGTCACTCAATTGAATCAAAAATTCGATGACGGGGAGTTGGCTGATCAACTGGGCCGCCCGATCCAATCGCCATTGGCGGGAGGGCTTGTGAATGCGGATCAGAGTTTGTTTTATCCCGTATGCAGCGGCATTGTAAGACTTGTCGTTGACGACGCGATCAAGTTATGAGTTTTTTTGAATCGGAGAGTAGATGTCGACGATTTTTCAAAAGATCATCAATAAGGAAATTCCGGCAGACATTCTCTACGAAGACGATTTGTGTCTAGCATTTAGAGATGTTGCGCCACAAGCTCCGACTCACTTCTTGATGATTCCAAAAAAGGAAGTGCTGAATGTCGCGGCACTAGAAGACGGTGACAAAGACCTAGCAGGGCATATGTTGCTAATGATTCGCGATGTGGCCAAAAAGCTGGGGTTAGAAAATGGTTACCGAGTTGTCGCCAATTGCGGACAGGAAGGTGGACAGTCGGTTGATCACCTTCATTTTCACGTGTTGGGTGGCCGCAATATGAAGTGGCCGCCCGGTTGAGACCAGACGGCCTGAGTGATTTTGCAGCTCTTGATTAGTTAGGCTTTGCGAGGATTCCAGCAAACTACTTATCAGTACGTGCGTACCGCACGTTCGACGACCAGGAACTTCAGGGAGATTTCAATTTGGGCATCGGCTCACGACCAGCGGTGCGAGTATGTTGAGTCGCCATTCGAGTTCCATTGATCTGGTCACCAGAACATGATGCACATCCACAGCTGCCGCCCTCACTTATGACGCCACCGTCGATGACTTGACCATTGCCGCAACAATCGCAGTCGGAGAACAATTCGCCACATCCATCGCAGAACCGGCCTCCGTAGAGCCTGGGAAACAAAGAAAGGATTGCACCAGGTTGCCAACAGAATGGTCGAGCAACGGTCGCGCCGCCGACCCACTGGCCACCACAACAGGGATCTTCGCAGTCGGGAGGTGTACTTCTCCATTCACCGCGGTAGACTTCACCACATCCGCTGCCACAGACCATTTTTCGACGTAGTTGTCGCACCGTTTGCAATGGACCAACATAAGGATCAACTTGGCTGCAACCGTCGCAATCAAAACAGTCCTGGACACCACATCCCGGACCGCAGCCAGTCGGGACGCAACAGCCGCTTGCCAGAATGGCAACGGCGAATGAGCACATAAGCATTCGAATCATTGGAAGCTCCCCAGATAAATAGCCCGTGGGCTGATTCACTTTTTTTGTTTTCGCAGCTTGGTTAGGCGTATTTCGAGAATACGCCTGATGAATATCGGCGCGGCAGGGCTTCCGTAATCAAAAAAATCCTTACAATTAGCAAACTTTCTTATAACTGCCCGAATTCGCAATTCGCGTAAGCAATAAATCATGCTTCGACCAGCCGAAAGTTGTCGGACGACAACAAGCCAACTCTTTTTTGCGAGTTTGTTTGCATTCATGCTAGCGCCATTGCTGGCAGGATGTGGTGACCCTAATCGAGCTAAAATCATCGGAAACTGGGAGATTAAAACAGCTGATAAGGTTTTGCGCCGATTTAAGGATAAGGAGCAGAAATCCAACAGCTCGACGGCAAGCCGGATGCGATTGGAGTTTCGATCTGGCGGAACATTGAAAACGTCGACTAATATGGGGTCGATTCAAGGGCAAAAGGAAGGTCAGTGGGAATGGTTGTCTTTTGATGAAGACGATTCGACTGCCAAACTGAAAATCACCCTGGGGCTTCAAGTTACTGAACATGAAGTTCAGTTTCTTGACGAACAAACGATCGAGTTAGTGCCGCCCAATATGGCTGGACTTGACTTGAAGGTTCAGTTTGTGCGATCAAAGTGATCGTTCGCAAACAAACCATATTCGCTTTTCAATTCTTGTTGTCGAAACGGGTCAGGTAAAAAGGAGTTTGCCATGTTTACTCGAATTCTGGGTCAACGCAGGACACCCCAAGTTGTTCACAGGCCGACGCAACGTGTCTGGTTTTCCGTGATTACATGGTCGATCGTATTGGTGGCATGTTTGGCGTTTTCGTTCGCCGTGGGTTGCGGCAGCGGCGATTCAACGGGCGCGAGGAACGAAACGTCGCTCGAGACAACAGCCGAGGCAACTTGCAAAACAAGTAGCGTCAGAGATCAGATTCGAGAACAACTGGTCGGTGTATGGCTCGGCGGAGCTTACATTGACGAAGTCGTTTTGGCTGAGAAGCTGAAAAACTACAGTCCTCAGGAAAGCGAAGAGATTTTGCGACAGGCGCAATATTTTGCGGGCACGATTATGGCGATTGACTTCAAGTCAGATGGTTCTCTCATAAACGACATCGAGATTAGTTCACCCTCCGGCCAACGGCAACGTGAGGAAGGGCATGGTACTTGGCGAATCGCACAGGTTGCCGATGATGGTTTTGTCGTCGAGATATCCGAACAGCATGAAGATGGTTCCGTGTCAAAATCGCAAAAAGTTTACAGATTCTACGATGATGGAAATCACTTTGCAGTTTCCATCCCCCTTGCAAATCTGCTAGGTGAATGCAATCCACTGATCATTTTCGAGAGGCAAAATATGGATACAGAGGAAGTTCTGGCCAAAGCGTCTGCGAATTCAACGCAGCGGTAGTTTTACCCTGCGCCCAAATCGAACGGCCAACGCTCGAAGGTTTGTTTACGTTTGTGGTATCAAAAATGCGGTTGCCTCCACGGGTTGCGGCCGTTTTTTTATGCGCCTGTTGCTGGTAAGTTATCTGGACACCTGCTCACAGACTCCAGGACGCTGAGAAACGAATAAAACCGCACCTCCGACTGGGCGTTAAACACAATGAACGACGAATACGAACCGGAACCCAGACTGCTTCCGCCCGCAAAACTGGCGAAGAGTTTCCTGATCGTCGCGGGTTGCTACACGTTGTTTTGCGTTTGCTGGTTGGGAACTTTTCTCATCCTCACAAGGTTTTTCTTCCCTGAGGTGTTTGCGACGCTCCAAGACCCTGACGTTTTTGAAAAGGCCCTTGAAAACGACGTCGAGTCTGTTTTGCCGCGCAGTTTGGTTTGGTCGTGGATCGCGACCAATTCCGTTTTGTGTCTTCTTCTTGGTTGGGTCGTAGCACGGGCAGCGCCGTTTGGTAAGTTTTCGCATGCAGTTTTCCTGGCGATTCTGATTTTTGTTTCAGGGCTGCAGCAGGCGATTGGTGCGCAACAGTCGTTAGTCTGGATGTTCGTATTAATGATGGCTGCGTTTCCAATTGCTGTGTTGTTCGGTGCCAGGCTCGCGCTCTCGTCACCAGAAGCAACTGAAGACGAAGGGATTTGATTCCTAGCGTGTTTCTTTCGAGAGACTCTTTTGGCCGCGGTGCACTTTTTTATCATTTCTACGTGCGCCATTTCTTGGGGCCACTGACATAGGGATTGTTTTTCCAAACGAAACGCAATTTTAATGACTCACCGGAAGTGACGCCAATTCTGGGTGAAACCATGACTGGGATCTCACCGTCATAGTCGACGTCTTCAAGCCAGATTTTTCGACGAACGGTCAAGTCGATTCCATCCTGTTCCCGATTGACCCCAAAAGCCTGACACAGTCGCGAAGGGCCGGTCGTCAACAAACGATGATTGTCATTCTGTCGTCGCCGTTTGAGCGTTTTGATTCCAAGTTGCGGTTCGACGGCTCGGATCAATACCGCTTCAGGTTCTCCCACATTTCCGGTAACGATATTGAAGCAATGCCCGGCGTGAATTGAGTAGACGTAGGCAAAGCCCGCTGGTCCAAACATGACTGCATTGGATTTAGTTTTGCCCCGCGCACCGTGACAAGCAGGGTCGTTCACCGGCAAGTAGGCTTCGGCTTCAACGATGATTCCAGCGGCGCGGTGACCGCCGCAACGACTAACAAGCCGCCTGCCAATTAGTTCTTTGGCGACGATTTTCGCGCCTCGTTCAAAGAACGGTTTTGAGAGTACTTTTGAGTTCATCCGAAGTTGTCGAAGTAGTTGGACCGAAAGTCGTTTGAGCTGGTATTGTTGGGTGTTGCGGAGCCAAAAGTCAAACTAAACTGTGGGTTTTCACCTGTTCAGTGAACTTGCAAATGAACTTTCGGTTGTTGTTAAAGCTGCTGGGGATTCTTTCTCTCCTGTTCGGCTTTTTCATGCTACTCAGCCTGGCCTGGGCCAACCCGAATTATGGGTTCCATACCGACAAACGGATTGCGAGTCGGCAGTTTGAATGGGGTGGCTTCGAGGCACTGGCGATCAGCGCGCTAGTCTGTTGGGCGTTAGGTGGACTGTTGTTGTTTCTGGGGCGTCGGGCTGAGCACAAACTCTATCGCAAAGAAGCGATGGCGGTTGTCGGTTTAAGTTGGATCCTTGCCACTGTTTTGGGTTCGCTGCCCTATATGTTGAGCGGCACCTGTCGCGGTCCATCGGTTCGAGTTTTTTCTGATCGAACGGTCATGGTCAGTGTTTCACCGTTTCAGTTCTGGGAATCATGGGAACGCGTCGAAGGTATATCGCGCGACGAATTCAAAGTA
>CAMYNE010000035.1 GCA_947259675.1 uncultured Pirellulaceae bacterium | reverse complement strand
TGATTTGGACTGGGCGAAAAGCTCGCATCATCCAATCCGTGGGTTGAGTCAAGGCCGCTGTCTTTTAGCCCGGCTGTAACTTCTTTCCACTTCTTATTGATACGTTCGTCCTGAAAACCAAGGTCGCGAATTCCTTCTTCCCAGGCCTTTCGCATCCACTCATTCGTTTCGGTGTCATCGATGTCGAACAAAACATGGTAGCTGACGATTAGTCGATACAGTCGTTTGCGACTTTCGTTCAGAAATTTCGAATCAGGATCGATCGGATCATTTTCGGTCAGCAGAAGTTTGTAATCGCGAATGGCTTCGATTCGCTTTTTAGTATCTCCTGAATCCCATTTTCGATCGGCTTGTTGAAGCAGACGATCGGGATCTTTAGACTGGTCCCGGCTGGAATCCGGCAGTTTGCGCTTCAAGCCTGCCGTGACTTCCTCCCAACGCTTTTTGACTTTTTCGTTCTGAAACCCAAGGTCTCGAAATCCCTCGTCCCAGGCATCTCGGATCCAGTCATTCGCGTCCGCGGCACTGATGTCGAACAAAACGTGATGAATGACGATGCGTCGATAAAGTCGTTCGCGCCCGTCTGTCAGCAAATGCAAACCGGGATCTATCGGATCTTTTTTGATAAGTAGGATTTTGTAATCTCGAATCGCCTGGATTCGCAACTGGGTATCTCCAGAATCCCATTTTCGATCCGCAGTTTGCAATAATCGGTCAGGGCCGCTGAAATGCTTGTAGGCCCACCATCCGCCGAGTCCAATCGCCACCAACAAGACAGGGATCAGTAACCCTCCCTTGCGAGAACCAAACAGGATTTGCAAGCTGACCATCAAGTGAATTAGTCTTTCGAACTCGCTCAAATTTCCGGTTGGGCGACGGTAACCGTGTTGGTAGTCCTTGGGTCCGCCATATCCAATTCGCAATCTCGCCATAATACCAACTCAATTTGAATGTGATCCACAGATATTATTGATCATTTGCGCTCCCGAAAACAGGGATTTTGAATTTTTCCAAGGCTGGATTCCGAAGTTTCGTCGGACAGTTTTAATGCAATGCTATTTCCCGTACCACGATTTCGAACGCTCGAAACGATTGCCTCAATCACGACAAAGGGTTGGGCCCTAACTCGTGACTACAAAAAAAAGACCAGTTTCAAAATGAAAACTGGTCTCACATTCAAATCAACGCTGGACGATTATTTATCTTCTTCAGGTTCCGGAGGAGCTTGAGCTGCCTCTGGAACGACGGTTTCGCCAGAAGATTTTGGCTCGACAAGGTTGCCTTCAACTGGAGTACTTGGGACAGAATCAGGCATAAGGGTCGGACTCATAACGGCACCATTACACGTGCCGCATCCATTTGAATAATTCATCGGTTGTGAGCAGCAAGTCGACTGTTGGCCGCAATTAGTTTGAGCACAACAGTTGGTGGTTCGTGCACAACAGTTGGTGGTTTGAGCACAGCAGTTGGTGGTTTGAGCACAACAGTTGGTTTTTTGAGCGCAGCAGTTGTAATTTTGAGCGTATGAAATCGGGGCCGAGTAAGTTGCAGGGGTGGCATAACTTACAGCGGTTCCGCACGATGAGCAGCCACTCTGGGCAGGTTGGCTATACACTGGCGGTGAATAGACGGGGGCGCTAGTGAAACTTTGGTTGTAAACAGGCTGGCTGTAAACAGGCTGGCTGTAAACAGGCTGGCCGTATGCGGGCTGGCTGTATGCCGGTGTGCCATAAACTTGTCCGCCACCACAACCTGAGCATTGTGCCATTGCTTGCGAAGCAAACAATACCATCGCAACAGCGGCCGTAATTGAAATTAGTTTGTGCATTTTTATCTCCTGAGGGGTCGAATGCGTAGCTGTTGTAAACAGTCGAGTTCAATTCCCGGACTACGACAAGAATCCGATCGTTGGAAACAGCAAACGTAAAGAATGTTTGTCAGTAGACCTTTGCCGAACTACCGAATTAGTCCAAATTAGACAGCCACAAAAAAAGCAGGTCAAGATAACGTGATCAAATTCGACTATCTGTTCGGGAATTTGCGATTTTATCGAACATTGACGAAAAAAAGCCGGCTCCAAAGGAACCGGCTTGAATGTCAAATCACAGATATTTTCTGGGCTATGACCATTAACGGCGACGAAAAACGCGGCCAAGAAATCTTGTCCGAGTTGGTTGACAGCATGTCGAAGCCGTGTAGGAAACGCCTTGATCACCACAGCAGTTTGAGCCAGCGGTAGGTTGCACATAGGTGGGAGCAGGAGCTGTCGTTACGATCGACACTGGATTGGCGGGTGTTGGTGCAGGAACGATCTCGTTGTATCCAACGGTTGCGATCATTCCGGTGTCTCCACAAGTCGAACAACCAGCAGTAGCAACGCCACAAGTTGAGCAACCAGAAGTAGCAACGCCACAGGTTGAGCAACCAGGAGCAGCAGCGGCACAGGTTGTGCACTCTGGAGTTACGTTGGCACATGTTGAACATTCAGGAGCTGGACAACAAGTATTCGTGCGAGCACGACGGTTTCCTAAGCGTGCAAAGGTTTTGCGAGGTGCTGGACAGTTGCAACATGTAGCAGCTGCGGGTTGACACGTGGTGGACTGGGCCATCATGGGTTGGTTACAGCCGCAAGGAGCGCCAATGGATACGTCCATCATGGCCGGCTCCGGAGGAACCTCTCCTTGAACGAGAGTACTTTCAGTTACTGCGGCGTCGTTAAGTGAAGGCTGAGCTTCTTCTTGTGCCCAGCTCGATGCACTCATTACGACAACGACCGCCACGGCGAACTTGACAATCAATGCCTTTTTCATTCGAAAATCTCCATATGTGTTTACGTTAAAATTGTGTCCCTTTGGGACGTTTCACACTAATTAAGGGGTAGAGTCTATCACTGTTAGCAACCCCTTCAACCTGCCCAACCCCTTTTTTTTGCTCGATGATAATAGTTTTTCTGCATTGTGCTGACAGCCACAAATCATCCAAATGACGCTTTTTGCCCCAGGTTGCCTTGTTTGTCAGCTTTTTTGCCTCGCCCGAATCTGCGGCGGCCTGACGGATTGTCGCGAACCTGTACCAATTTTGATCGTCTTGTTATCAGATTGAGACGATTTGGTTCAAAACCACTGTCGCTGTGTGTTCCAAGATTCACTTTGAAACCATGTATTGAACAGATTCGATGAATTCATGTAATGTTGGCCCCGTTTTTGCATCTAACTTCCAATGCTCTGATTGAGACCGCGAACAATCAACGAGGCAAGAGAGGAACAGTCGTGTACGCTAACAACAAGAATCCAGAATCAAGCGAGTTTGATTTAGGTGCTCGTCACCAAAACGACTCCAACAATATGGATTCAAAGCGCCGCCCAAATCAATTCCCAAACAGGGAGGCGTTCGCAAGTTGGCTCAAAGTGGAACTCGAAAAACTGGAAGCCAGTTTTTCAGACTTCACGACTGTTGGTTCATTCCATAAAGATCTGGGCCGTTAACCACTGCCAGATTGATTCTTACGTTTCAAGTACCGCCTGATGAATCTGAACGCGTCGGGTCCTCCAAGTAAGTGCTCTAGCATAAGATAGGGCCGAAGGCCGAGCACTTTCTGATAACGCGCTTGCACGTGTTTTCGCTCGCTATTGCAAGCGGCGCATCTTTTTGCCGCGGTCGGTTGGGCTACACATTTGCAATCCGGGCAATGAGCCAAAATTTTCCACCGTACTCCATCTGAATAACCGGCGGGGACCAACTCCGCGTGCAAATTGAGACCGTATTCGTTGCATCGTTGGATCGCATCAAACAACTGTTGAAACGATCGGTTTTGTTTGCTCCCGGTTGAGATTGATCGGGAAGCAATCGCAAACACTTTCGCCAATACTCTGACCTGTTCACGCGAAAAAATTTTGGGCATCCATAATCCGTACCAGTTGGCCGGAAGTGATTCGAAACATCTCTCGAAATCGTCTTTCAATTCCAGCACGATATTCGAGACAATCTGAACGAGATTTTCTTCAATCGATCTTTCCTCGATTTGAATTGGACTCATCTCCCAACCAGGATCAGCCGCTAACCAACCAAAACAGCCTGCCCATGCGTCGCCGTGTCCGTCATCTGCGTTCGCGGGACAACGACCGCAACAAGATTGGACAAATTGTCTGCCGCCAAACACGGAATAGATTTCGTTGACAAGGAAACCCCTGGCAGGTGAACTTCCGAAATCAGGGTGAACTATTCCGACGGACTCGTGAACACAGATTTCTTCAAAAACCCGCTCTTCACGAATTCCTTCCGACAACGCGCGAAGACTTCTCAACTGTCGAAACGTCGATTTGGCCAGGTCGCCCAAGTCAATTTCACGTAAGGGGCATGAATGATCGATCGCCCAGCGTACGAATTGAGGTGTTGGACCAATGATGGCAGCATTTCGTTTCATCGGCAACTCGACTGGTTTAGTGTCGGAAATGCCGCTGACCGGTTAACACCATCGGCAGCTGGTGATTGTTACAGGCCTCGATCACTTCGTCGTCACGGACACTGCCCCCCGGTTGAATGATCGCCTTGATACCGGCTTCCGCAGCAGCCTGAATCGAATCGGCAAACGGAAAAAAAGCGTCGGAAGCAAGAACAGAACCGGATGCTCGATCACCTGCTTTCATAATGGCAATCTGAACCGCATCAACACGGCTCATTTGTCCTGCACCCACGCCGCACAGTGCTTCGTTGCGCGACAACGTGATTGCATTGGACTTGACATGGCGGACCATGGCCCAGCCGAACTGCAGTTCTTTCAGCAGCTCCTCGTCAGGTTTTGCGATGGTAGGGATTTTCCATTCGCCAGGCGAATCAGGTTGATTGTCGACGTCTTGGACCAGGATTCCACCAAGCAGATTTCGAAATTCACGGGCTGGTTGAACGGGAGCCAGCCGGCCAACCTTAAGCAGTCGCACGTTCTTTTTCCATTTTGGTTTTGTCTTCAGGATTTTCTCGGCTTCACCGACAAAGTCTGGTGCGACAATCGCCTCGACAAAGAAGTCTCCATTTGCGAGAAACTCCGCGGTTGGAACGTCCAATGTGCGGTTGATTCCGATCACGCTGCCAAATGCACTAACCGGATCACCGGCAAAAGCCTTTTGGCAGGCTTCGGTCAGAGTTTCACCAATCGCCGCGCCACAAGGATTGCTGTGTTTGACAACACTACAGGCAGGTGAATCAAACGATCGAACCATCGCCAGAGCGCTATCGAGGTCCATCAAGTTGTTGTAGGAAAGCTGTTTTCCATTCAGCTGCCTCGCATTTACCACGTTTGCTTCGTTGCAACCTTCGAGAGTGTATAAGGCTGCCTTTTGATGACTGTTCTCGCCGTATCGTAGACTTGCTTTTCGTTGCAATGTCAATTGGAGCGTTGATGGAAAGTCTTCGCCTTCGGTTTCCCCAGAAAAATATTCGGCGATCGCGCTGTCGTATTTGGCAGTATGCTGAAACGCCTGGCTCATCAGGATTTTTCGCGTGCGAATGGTCGTCGTACGGGCTTCCTTGATTTCTTCCAGCACATCGGAGTATTGTTCAGGGTGCGTCACAACAGAAACAAAATCGCTGTTCTTTGCAGCAGCACGAACAAGACTGGGACCGCCTATATCGATCTGCTCCACCGCTTCATGAAGCAGCACATTAGGTCGCGAAATCGTGGCTTCAAACGGATAAAGATTAACGACGACCAACTCGAAGGTCCGAATCTGATGTTCAGCCAAGGCGTTCATGTCGGATTCATTGTTATGTCGACAGAGGATGCCGGCAAAGATTTTGGGATGAAGCGTTTTGACCCGCCCATTCATCATTTCAGGAAAGCCGGTGTATTCGGCGACATCGATGGCGGGAATCCCAGATTGAGTCAAGTGTCGACGTGTACCACCAGTGCTGTAGATTTCGATTCCTGCGTCGACCAATCCAAGTGCGAAATCGACAATTCCCAATTTGTTGCTGACGCTCATCAACGCTCGTTCAATTTTCGGTGAGTCCATTACTTCGGTTAACCAGGCTGTGGTTGATTCAATTTGATCAAAAAAAGACCACTCCAACTGAAAGACCTGAAAACTGTGGTCACTCAGTCAGAGTGGTCTTCTGCGGGCGATTGTCGAAAATCAGCCTGACTCTCGCAACCGCCCTTGACCAAAATGGATTGATTAACTTCCTCCACCACCGCCGCCGCCGAACGGATTGTCATCGTCGCTTGACTTGTCCCCTGACTTGTCGTCGCCACCTCCACCAAATGGATTGCTATCGTCGTCCGATTTGTCGGCTGGTTTATCGGCTGGTTTAACAGCTCCGCCGAACGGGTTTTGATCATCGGTTTTGTCGGCAGCACCACCGCCAAAGGGGTTGTCAGCGGCGTCGACTGGTTGAACTTTATCTGCGTCACCCGTATCAAAGCCTGCAAATGGATCGTCCTCGTCGACTTCCATGGCTTTTTCGGGCCCTTCTCCTGCCTTTGCCTTATCGTCCATATCAGCCAAAAAATCTGCGGAGTGGAAATACGGGATTTTGCTGGAAGCTTCGCGTAAACATTGAATCATTCCAGATTTGTTTCCAACGTAAATCCGATCGCTGAGAGTATTTTGGTAACTCAGGTTCAACCCGCGCGCGGCGACCTGTCCCAGTCGTTGACCACGATCTTGGCCGAGCACAACCAGGTTGCCCTTGGTATCTTTAACGTAGAGTTTGTCTTTGCCGGCTCCTATGTACTCCCGGATCTTGGGCACCGGTTCACTCCAGCCTTCGGCCGGGCCACCAATTTGGGCGTCCAATTTGTGGAGCTTATTGCCGGTTGTTACGACGTACAGGTCGTTGCCAATCGGAATGGGTGACGTTTCGATTTCATCACCCGTCGCAAACTGCCAGATAATTACGCCTTTGGCTTCGTCGATCGCGTAGACAAATCCATCCACCGACGAAACGAAGAGCAAACCAGATTTGTAAGTCGCCGCGGAAACGAATTCGTCATTTGCCTTCAAGCGATAGGAAATACCACCGATCGATTCGCGGACTCGAACACGTAATTTGATTTCCTCAATTGCTTTATCAACCGCAATTTCGGCTGCGGATTTCTGTTTTGTTTCTTCCTCGATTGAAGGCGGCCGCTTTCGGGAAGGAAGGATACGCTGTTTGTGCATCGCCACGTTTAAATGTCCTGCGGTTGTCGACCAGGAAACGCTCTTTTCGGTTACCAACGGTCGCGACAACGCTCGTCCAGACCCGATGTAACTTTGAGAAACGAGTCCTCGGCCTTCGATCGAAAATACCTGCATCCGGCCGTTGGACAACGGTACATAAACGTATTCGTCCGATAACGCAGGACTTGAACTGGCCGTGCTGTCACACTTAGACAAAAACATAATTTTTCCCGTCGCCGCTTCCAGGCAATACAAATGGGAACCATTTATTGCAGCCACGTGTGCGTTGTTCGCGCCAATCCCGATCGAAGGATAAGTGTGAGTTCCAACCTGGATTGACCAGCGGACATTTCCAGTATCGGCATCAATAGCTGTAACGAGACCGTCGCTGGTCAGGGTATAGAGTGACGATTCCGGCAGCGTGTATTTTTGGATCGTCACTTCCGTGTCTTCAAATCCGCGGGCTTCAAGTTCTTTCTTGATGATCTCTTGCCGCAGCTCAGCGTGTTCCTGGGCACCTTCGATGCCTCGCGGTTCGCCAAAAGCATCGAAGTCTTTTTCCGAAACGACTTCGCGGCCACGCCCAAAACTAAGCTCATAGAATGTTGTGGTCTTGTTTTCGTTAACGTTCATGTACATGTCAATGATGGATGCCCGCACACCCGACGCAACCTGCGTGAACCACTCGACTCTTAATCCAGACGATTCAATGGCTGTGTCAGGGATCGACCTGCCGTCGTTCGCCAACGCGGAACTTGACAGAAATCCAAAGTTCGCCAACAACAAAATGGTTGCTACTAAGATTCGTCTCATCTTTGCTTCTCTCCAATCAAGTGACCGTCACTTCATTTTATCTAGAGTTTGAGTCAAATTCTTTGGTAAATCGTGGTTCTATCCGATTTCAACGGTTCCTAAGTCCAATCTTACCAAATCTCACAACAGACGAGCCGTGAAATTCTCAAAACTGTTACCAGCTGAACGAATTCAGCCTAATACGACACTCGTCAATTCCGGGAAAAGAAGGGATTGCGTACCGGAATTACTCATGCTGGCAGCAACTCGCGTCGCAGGATGCTGTAGGCACCTAGACCAATATGGGGGCGATTTTTAGGATTAATGGTCGGTTGGATGCGGACAGAAGAAAAGTGGGCGATGAAATGCATCGCGCTTTTCGTATTTGGGGTGTCGAATTTTTATGAATAAAGGCGGGGCGAGAACTGAACTCCCGGTCCAAGATACTCTTGACCAGATTGTTGGCTATTTGAATTTCTCGTCAGGAAACGGAGACGCCAAATTTCTTGCTAATTTGAATTCGATCTTTGCCGTTGCGATGGCAGAACATAATTCGGACACGGCCACTGCTTGCCAGCCCGGCGACGAAGTCAGCAATTCGATCGGTCTTCAGATCGTAGGCAAAGTAAATGGCTATCTGTTGAACCGACTTGAACAGTTGGAACAGGAGAATGAAACCTACCGCGATACCCGGCAGTCGCGGATGGCAATCGAGTTGACACTGCAACGCCTGTTGCCGATTTACCGAGACTTTCATCAGGACCAATTATTTCATCAATCGGATGAAGTGCTTTTTAACTCGTTTTTCGTTGGTCGCGCGTTCGAAACAGTTCTTGGACAAATCCTGACCCTGGGTGATTCCGCCCTGGATGCGACTGGCGAGTCCGAAGATGAAACATCACGTGCCAAATTCATTGACGAACAAGTGATTCGTCCGGCCATCGAAAGTCTCAATGATTTCATCGGACATCGTCCCGTGGCGGTGCTTGAATCGCAAAAAATTGAACCCTATTCGCATGAATGGGTAAGACCGATTCCGCTTTACGTTCGCGAAGCGGGGATCGCTCAGGGGCGTTATCGCGAGATTGTTGAAATTGCCTTGACGACGCTTCGAGAAACCCATAAGGATATTTTGCTTGCCGCTCATTTCGACCCCGATCGAGTCGAAGAGTTGGCGATTGACCCACGTGCATTCGACTTTGATCATCCGATTAACAAACGACCTAACCATCACTTCGGACAATGGGACGAACACCGAATCAACCAGCACGGATTCTATGATCGGTTTCTGATTCATCAAGTAACGCTGGATGCCTTGCTCTCGCGAGTTGAACGCGATTCGAAATCTGGCGAATTGAACAAGTCAGAACCAATCGACAGAGACGAGTTGATGGCCGAAGCCGGAGCTGTATTGGCCGGAACGATATTGATGGCGTCCGGGATTAGTGGTTCGGGACCTGCCGCTCATAGTTCCACGGTTACGCTAGGTACCTTGCTTCCGATGATCGCCTCTTATCGTGATCAATTCTACGCACAACTGATTGATCGGTTACCAAGTGAACATCGCCAGCGTCTCCGGCAGGAATCTCGAATCAGGCATCAACCCTTTGGTGCCGCCCGGCAGGACCTTAACGCTCAATTGGCCCAGCGACGTGCGAGTCAGTTGGTGAATTGCCGGCTGGCATCGATTTTTGCGCGGATGGGTTACCCCGAAGAAGCAGAAAAACAATCACAAATCGTGCCGGTGGCTGGTGCCCGCATTATTTGCCAAATCGACTGTATGCTCAGCTCGATTACTCAGTCTTTTGGACGCGACCAGCTAGGGAGGGTCAAGGGTACCGAGGCATCTC
>CAMYNE010000034.1 GCA_947259675.1 uncultured Pirellulaceae bacterium | reverse complement strand
GTTCAGGCGGGATTAGAATTCTTGATGTCCCGTGCAAAACGAAGAGGGCGAGGACTTTCATACCACGAACCAGGTGGTTCGATGTATTCTCACGGTCTTGTGGCAATCGTTTTCTGCGAAGCATTTGCGATGACACAAGACACGAGACTCTTGCCCTACGCTCAGGGCACGGTCTATTTCATCGAGGACGCGCAGGACTCGGTAGGCGGCGGTTGGCGATACAACCCTGGCCAAGCTGGCGACACTTCAGCCGTCGGTTGGCAATTAATGGCACTCAAGAGCGGGAGAATCAGCGGGCTGGATATCAACAAGCACACCTACAAACTCGCCGAACGTTTTCTGGACAGCGTTTCAATCAACAGCGGCGCGTACTACGGCTACGACGTTGCCCCGCGATCAGGTTCGAAAGGTGGTTCAGCTCGAAATGCTTGTGGATTGCTGTGTCGGATGTATATGGGCTGGGACAAGAACTCACCGGGCCTGATGGACGGGGTCGACTACCTTGACGAACTTGGGCCAAGTACCAGCCCCACCAAGGCTAACATGTATTACAACTACTACGCGACGCAGGTAATGAAACACTGGGGTGGTGACAGATGGAAAAAATGGAATTCAAAAATGCGAGACTTCCTTATTAAGTCTCAAAGCAAAAAGGGTCCCACCGAGGGAAGCTGGTTCTATAACGAAACCAGTCACACACAGGAACGCGGTGGGCGTCTTTATGTCACTGCCATGTGCTGCATGACCCTCGAAGTCTACTACCGATATTTGCCACTTTATGGTGAAGAAGCTGCGGACGAAGACTTTGTTCTGGACTGAAAACAAATTCGGAGGTCGGAATGGGAATTCGGAATGGGTGCAACTCGCTTATCTCTTTAAAATTGGCAAGAAACCCCCGCGTTCACGCGGCGGGAGGCTCATCTTCGGCCTAGCTTTAATAAGCATTAGCAAGTAGCAGAAGCCCCCGCATTCATGCGGCGGGAGCGTCACCTCTCGCCCGATGGCGATGCCCGATGATCGGTAAAAAGTGAGGCTCCCACCACATAAATGTGGGGGCGTCCAACGAATGGCCGAACTGAGTTGTGCCAATGTTTCGCATCTAGGTTGATAGTGAAGCACCCACCGCGTAAACGCGGGGGCGTCTCTCGAGGTAGGCGAGTTGCACCCATTCGGAATTTAAAGTGATCGTCGAATGAATTCTCACAAATCCAGCGACGAGTATTACCAGCGAAAGATGCATGCGCCCCAGGTCAGACCCGCACCGAAGCCGGCCATCAGGATATTGCTGCCGGGTTTGATGCGGCCCTCAATCAGAGCTTCGTGGAGCGACATTGGAATACTGGCAGCGGAAGTGTTTCCATATTTGTCCAGATTGACAACGACCTTGCTTGGATCGGCTCCCAGAATATCGACCGCCGCATCGAGAATTCGTCGGTTTGCCTGATGAAAAATGATCACGTCCAGATCATCCATTTCAAGACCGGATTTGATCAACATTTCGTCGACAATATCGGGGATCAGTCGCACCGCCCACTTAAACACGCAGCGGCCGTCCATCTGCAAATAGTGACTGCGGGAATCCAAAACCTCTTGCGAAATGGGAATTCGAGATCCTCCACCGGGCACCAATAACTTATCCCCCATCAAACCGACGGCCGCAATTCGGTGCGCGAGGATTCCGGAAGGATTCTCGTGGTCATGTTCCGGGTCGGCCGCGATCAAGACGGCCCCTGCCCCATCACCAAAAAGTGGAAAAGTCTTTTTGTCTTCCGGGTCAACAATGTTTGATAAGACTTCGGCGCCGACGATCAAGGCGTTTCGACAACAGCCAGTTTTCACAAACTGGCTTCCCGTCACCAGGCCGTACATAAATCCTGAACAAGCCGCGTTCAGATCCATTGCCGGAGCTTGACTACCTAATTTGGCTTGAAGGATACAAGCGGTCGAAGGCGTTGAGTGATCAGGTGACATCGTCGCGACGATGATTAAGTCGAGGTTTTCTGGAGCCATATTGGCTCTCTCAAGACATTGCTTGGCCGCTTTTAATGATAGATCGCTAGTCGCCTCACCCGGGCTTACATGACATCTGGCCTCGATTCCCGTTCTTTGAACGATCCAATCTGAATCGTAGCCGAGTTTGCCCAACGCTTCGTTTTTTACGACGTTGGACGGCGCGAACATTCCTGTCCCGATGATCCGGATTCCAGCCAATTTCGGATGCGAGAATTGGTGAGCCAGTTTAGTTTTCGGAGTCGTTCCGATTGCCATGAGTTCACCTACTCCTTGATTGGGCTAAAGGTCGAGGTAGCAGCAAACGTCGCGATTTGGAAGTTTTGTCGTATCATAAACATCGGGAACAATCTGCGGGATAACCTACTGTTATCAGATCAACCTTATGTGAACGATACCAATATTTGCCTGTTCCTAGGAGGTTGCTTTCAAAAAAGCGTGCTCGCGCCGCCCACGATACACGAAATCACTTGGTTTTTCGTGTTTTCACAGCAAATCGGACTTCCGAAATTGGTCTTAACCCCCCCTTTTTAGGGTGTCATGTCGGATATTATTCGGTAGATTACTTGCTACCGTTATTCTTCCTTCGCCCTACGATCTTTGAAAAAGTGAATCGCCATGAGCCTACTGGCAGTCGTCTATCATTTGGTCCCAGAAGCTCCGATTTTGGTTGCCTATAACCGTGACGAAAAACGGGAGTTTGTTTGCCCGACGCCTTCCATTCAATCAGGAAAGCCGCGAGTTCTAGCCAGTATTGACCAAAAAAGCGGCGGAACCTACCTGGGAATGAATCAGAACGGCCTTTTTGTCGGCTTGGTACGTCGAAGAAAATTCGGCGTTGTACCAAATCCCCGCTCGCGTGGTGTTCTCTGCCGCGAAATGCTAAGGACTGGTTCAGCGCGTCAAGCGGTCGATTTTGCGTTGGAAGAGCTTCACACAGGCCAGTATGACGGGGTCAATTTAGTCATCGCGGATCCGGAATGCGGATGGATTGTTCATTCGGGCAACGATACGGAAGTTTGTGAGTTGAAGTATGGCCTCAGCATCGTGGGTGACAAAGACGTCGATGACCCGCGTGATGAGCGAGGGGCGATGGCGCGAAGATTACTAACGCTTCAGACGCTGGACTCTCCCGTCAAGTTTTTGGCGGTTGCCAGCAAAGTTTTGGCTCGGGGCCCAGGTCTTCCTGGTCGGCCCAGCATGGTCGTTCGTGGCGACGATCACGGAACCGTAAGTTCGACTTTGATCTCGCTGGGGACCAAGCCTCGGGACGCGATTTACCAATACTCCAACGGATCACCAGATCAAGCCAAATTCGAAGATTACTCACCGCTGCTGCGTGACATTCTCAGTCGCGGTTTAAGAGAAGCTCGGGCCAGGGCCGAAGCATAATTTGCTCCGATTGATCGTCTCAAATAATAGCCCTGCTCATGGCAGGTGCGCCCGTTATTTGAAACGGCATCAAGCGGCAGATCGTTTTCTTGTTTTTGGTTTTGCTCGAACTGACTTTTTGGTGGTCGTTTTTTTTCTGGGGTTCGACTTTTTGGTCGGGGCCTTTTTGACAGACCGTTTTGATTTCCTGGTTTTTCGTTCGGTTGGCTCGGGTTTTGACCCATTCAAGTCAACCAGGTTTTGCTTGACGGGAACTGACTCAGATATTGGTTCGGCCAATTCATAAAGGACAGCATTCCCTCGTTTGCCGACCTGGATCGCGCTTCCAGTTTTCCTTAAGACGTAGCCAATTCGCTGCGCATCGTATCGGTTTATTCCAAGTCGCTCGGCAAGCTGTTTTGTATCGAAAGGCGACTCGAGATCGGGTGGCAACAACCGATGCAAGTCGGTGGCAGAATCGTAAGTCTGCATCGAAACCATTTTTACCAACAATCGATCTTTGATCAGATAATCGTTTGATCGCCACCGTCTTCGGCGACCGTGTCCGGGATAGCGAAGCTCTTCGATTTCGACAAGCGGAACGACAAGCTTAAGATTCGGATGGGGAAAAACACGAGTAAAGTAAATCAACTCGTCGAACAGCGTCAGTTCGTTAGCTTGTTTAGGGCTCCAGCGGCGATGGATTTCGCCGCCGTTTTTTCGCGATAATTTAATGATGCGTTTACGGGCAACCAGCGGTTTTACGACTTCCACGACATAATCTTCGGCGAGCAGACGATTTATTTTATCGCGAATCGCGGATAAGCCGCTTTGCTGAATCTCGATCAAACGACCTTCAGTAACGACATCAATTCGGTAACGCCCGACCTTGACCTCGATTTGAGAATCGGGCAGTCGAAAACGCTCTTTCAATTGGCGATGTAACGAAGTTTCCATTTTGGTTTAGCACAAGACACCTTTTATCAACCTGTCATATAAAGTATTTCGCTAATCAAAGCAGCGCGGATTGTTCATTTCACCGACCAAACCAGGTTAGTGCGTGTCGCACGGACGTATAGCGGTCGTGGCGCTCTGATTGCCGGGCGAAACGACGAAAAGACGCCAAACTTAAACCAAATGCGCGCTAGAAACGGCGATTCGCCAGCAGATCAACACTCACGGTTATTCGGTAGCTTTGCTATACTCCGTGGAAATCTCCCTAGAAATGCCAATTTCTTCATGTTGTTTTGTGCAGTTAAGGCACTCAGTCAAAAAGGAAACTCAAAATGTCTACAGCGATCGCCGGCCGGATCTATGAAGAAATTACGCAGTGCATCGGAAATACCCCGCTCGTCAAACTGCGTCGAGTCACCGAAGGCTGCGTTGCAACGGTCGTCGCCAAAGTCGAAAACATGAATCCGCTTTGGAGCGTCAAGGACCGAATTGGTCGAGCCATGATTGATGCAGCGGAGAGAGACGGATTGATCAATCCAGACACAATCATCATTGAACCCACAAGTGGCAACACAGGAATCGCACTTGCCTATGTCTGCGCCGCCCGTGGATACAAACTGAAAATCTGTATGCCCGAAAGCATGTCGATCGAGCGAAGGCGTTTGGTCAAAGCTCTGGGTGCCGAGATCATTCTCACGCCAGCTAGCGAAGGGATGCCAGGGGCGATTCGCCAAGCGACCGAACTATGCGAATCTGAGGATAACTACTTCATGCCACAGCAGTTCAAAAACCCGGCAAACCCCGAAATTCACCGCAAAACCACAGCCGAAGAAATCTGGCGAGACACCGACGGCAAGATCGATATTCTCGTTTCGGGCGTTGGAACAGGCGGCACGATCACCGGGTGTTCGGAAGTTCTCAAAAAACACAAACCCGAACTGAAGTCCATTGCGGTCGAACCGGCCAACAGCCCTGTGATTTCTCAACAAAAAAGCGGACAAGACCTCCAGCCTGGAAAACACACAATTCAAGGGATCGGCGCGGGATTCATTCCAGATGTTTTAAACGTCGAGATAATTGATGAAGTCTTTCAGGTCCAGGACGAAGACTGTGTTGAAATGACACGCGCCTTGTCAACCCAAGAAGGCCTGTTCTGTGGAATCAGCTGTGGTGCCGCGGCACATGCTGCTGTCGAAATCGCCAAGCGGCCAGAAAACAAAGACAAAATGATCGTAGTCGTGTTGCCCGATTTGGGAGAACGCTACCTGTCAACCAACCTGTTTCCTGCTGAATAGCGGGGCGAGGTTTTTCGTTTAACGACCAGCCGTAGGCGCCGTCTTCTTCCGTTTGCCGGCGCCTGCGGCTGGGCGTTAAACAAGAATTGCACCGCCGAACTACAATCTGTCACGTAACCAACGCAAAAGTTCCGTCGCCGTCACAGAGCTCGACGGTATCGGGATTTGATTTTCTTAGCTGGCTTTGGTGCTTTGGGATCTCGACCTTTAAAGCGTATTTCATCGACGACTTTTTGCAGTTCGTCGCGTTTCAGCTGACAATTGATGGTCTGCTCGATGGCGGTCAAGGCATCACCTTGTTCCGGCGTCACCAGCGAGTAGGCGACGCCTTGCTTTCCCATCCTCGCCGTGCGACCAACGCGATGAACGTAGTCTTCACTGAGCTCGGGAATGTCGTAATTGATAATGTGAGAGATGTTCGAAATATCAATCCCGCGACCCACGACATCGGTCGCGACGAGGATTTTGATTTTTCCCTCGCGAAATTTTTTCATCATCCGATCACGGGCGGGCTGAGTCATGTCCCCGTGAATGGTTCCCACGGCAGTGAAAACGCCACCTTTGTAGAGCTTTCGATAAAGTTTTTCTGTTCCCAGTTTTGTGCGGCAAAAAACGATCGACTGTTCTGGTTTCTCTCGTTCAAGCAAGCGGACGAGAATGTCATATTTCATTTCGCCCGGCACGTTGATGTAAAACTGCTCGATCGTTTCGGAGGAAAGATTCTTGTTTGAAAAGTTGATCAGTTTGGGACGATACATGTAACGTTTTGCAAGCGCCAGGATTTCCGGTGGCAAAGTCGCACTCAACAACATTGTCTGTCGTTCATCTGGACAGCGTCGAAGAATTCGTTCGATGTCAGGGCGAAAGCCGATGTCCAGCATTCGATCCGCTTCATCAAGAACCACACACCACAAGTCTTTGACATCCAGGGTCTTGCGATTGAGATGATCAATCACCCGCCCGGGTGTGCCGACGACGATGTGACAACCCGTTTGCAACCGCGTGATTTGCTGTCGGATTGGCTTACCGCCGTAGAGGCAACACGTATTAATTCTCTGCCTGCCGGCCAGCTGTTTGATTTCTGCTTCGACTTGGACTGCCAATTCGCGAGTAGGTGCCAAAATCAGGGCTTGCGGTCGAGGAGGTCTGACATTCAGATCAAGCATCTCCAGAATCGGGATCGCAAATGCGGCAGTTTTTCCTGTGCCGGTGCGAGCTTGTCCAATCACGTCCCATTCTTCCAGTGCAAGCGGGATTAATCCAGCTTGGATTGGGGTAGGTTTGTGATAACCGATTTCGACAAGATTATTCGCCATTGCCGGCGACAAATCCATTTGCTGAAAGGAAAGAGCCTGTTTTCGTTTGACAACTCGCTTGGTCACGATGATCTTTGAAAGATTGATTTGGGAAAATTAACCGCGCCGGTCCAGAACTGCGCGTTCTCCAGCTTAAAACAGCCAGCGATGGCCCGATAGGCTACACACCCCCATTTTCCGGGTCAACGCGGTTTTGTCCATGTTTTATCAAAATCGGTTCTCAATGATTGGACCAACTTCAACTTAACAGAAAAAATGATTGACGAAATTATTAAAGCGATTCACGCAGCACAACTCGACTTGAACAAAATTCGAGCCGTCGCAGCTTGCGGGCCACAAATTGAAAAGTTCGAGGATTCGGAAGCTGAACTGTTGCTTGACCGTTTAGCTGAAATGAATGTCGATTTGGCCGAACACGAATCGCTGCATCAAATATTGCAGCCGGTTGTGGCGGCGTTGTCTATTCGAGCAAACCAGAAAAACGCTGCAATTTCGCCCAAAACGCTCGGACAAATCACGAGCCTGTATCAATCGACTCCTCCGGCGAGTAACCTGCGAAATCATTTGCTCGGCTGGTTGGCAATCGGCCATCATCCGGAGTGCATCCAGACATGGACCGAGCTAATCTGCCACAATCCTCCAGAACATCGGACCGGCGTCAGCATTGCATTTGGACCGGTCATGAATCGAAACATTGAGCCGGAGGAATGGATGATGCAATCGCTACTGTCCGAGGGTGTCCTCCATCTTCAATTGGCGCCGGCGATTTACGACTTGTTCAACTTTTATTATCGCGAGAAATTGATCGAACAGCATCCAGCCAGCGATCGAGCCTCCGAACTCACCGAACTACTGGGCCAACTCGTCGGACAGCTGGGGAGAATCGAAGAGGGTTCGTTCGATGAAAAACTGGACCCTCAACTGATCAGCCAGCAGGTCGCTGATTCAGTCGCCTTGATCGTTTCACTATGTGATACCTTGGCAATCATCGAGTACGAACCATGCATTGGCAAACTTCATCAGGCATTAAGTCTCAAGCACCGCCGAGTTCAGGTGGAAGCGGCTGCCGCCCTCGCCAGGCTTGAGGATGAGTTTGGCGTCGAAGCCCTGATCAAACTGGCTGAAGAACCGATCGTGCGTTTGCGCGTCTTGTCTTACGCCGAAGAATTGGGTTTGCTCAACGAGATTTCCCTGGAATTGCAAGGAGAAATCGCGCAAGCGGAGAGTCATCTGGCAATGTGGCTTGCCGAGCCATTGCAGATGGGGATCGCGCCCAGCAAGGTTGAACTTGTCGACAACCGAGAAATGTATTGGCCAAGCTACGAGCATCCCATGCAATGCTACCTGTTTCGTTTCCAGTACGGTTCGAGCCAGTCGCTGTACAGTAATTTGGCGATCTGTGGTCCATTGGTTCATGCGTTTAGTGCGGACTTGAAAGTCCTGTCGATTGACGACGCGTACGCTTTGTTTGCCGGTTGGCAAACGGTCCATGATGAGATCTTTCAAATGTCCGTGGAGCGTGCACAGCAAGCGTTTCCAAATGAATGGCGGCGACTCAACGAGGAACTCGCTGCGGCAGACCAATTTACAGCTGTCGAAGTTCAATTTGTGGGCAGTTTTTTTGGAAAGATCGCACTGATTGCCAATTGTGAATATGAAAATGAGAAAGGGACGGTCATCGCCGATGGCGAGACCATGAACTTTGTCGGAGAAGGCTCGGCAGTCGCCCCGATTGATTTCAATCTGGCATTCGCGATTTGGCGCGGTCGGCAACTTCTCTCCACGTTCAATCCGGCGTAACGATTAATCGAAATTGGGGATCGAGTTTAACGCCAATACCGATCGAATTTGGCGTGGACTCTGGAAAAACGAGATTGTCATCCTGAACCGAGTGGAGCGAGGTGAAGGAACTCTCGTCGATTTACGTTAGATCTTTCTGTCGCTGAAGCTCCCACAGGATGACTTGATACACCAAACACCAACCACATAATCTATGTTCATTTGCTACGTTGTCCTACGTAGCGGGATGTGCGGCTCAGAATGACGCCTGGCGCTTTTTTTTCGATCAGAAATGAACGGTATTGCGTTTGACGCTCCAACCACACTACTTCGGTCGACGAACTTGTCGGCCAGTCCTATAATCTTGAAGTGACCCATTTTTTTGGCGTGAGCAAATGAATTCGACCGACACCAAACATCGGATCTTGATCGTCGACGACAACCAGGCGAATCGAGAACTATTGGAAGCTTATCTTGTTGAACTTGATTGCGAGACCGCAGTAGCGGAGGACGGTCAACAGGCGATGGAAATGACTGCTTCATTCCAACCAGATCTGATATTGCTTGACGTGATGATGCCCAAATTGAGCGGATTTGAAGTTTGCCAAAAACTGAAATCAGATCCCAAGCTGAAAAATGTAATGGTATTGATGGTAACCGCCTTAAATGAATTAGGAGATATTGAGCGTGCCGTCGACGCGGGAACCAACGACTTTTTGTCCAAGCCCGTTAACCGAGTCGAGCTGATCAAGCGAGTTGAAAACATGTTGCAACTCAAAGGCGTATCGGACGAGAACGAACGCCTGCGACTCTATATTCAGCAACTCGAAGACGAAAATGCGCCAGCGGCTCGAATGTAAACGCGGCTCGAAACAAGTTCCCGTCCGAGCAGAGAGTCTGTCCCCTGACTCGTGCCAGTCCGCCGCGGTGGACTTAGCTACCGTTATTCCTCGGAGCGAGAGACGAAACGATCTCCAACGCTAGTGCGTGTCGCACGGACGTATAGCGGTCGTGGCGCTCTGATTGCCGGGCGAAACCGACGAAAAGACGCCAAACTTGAACCCAACGCGCTCTAGAGCTACTAGAGCATTTTCAAATCAGTATTCAGTCTCTGTCATTCTGAAGAA
>CAMYNE010000033.1 GCA_947259675.1 uncultured Pirellulaceae bacterium | reverse complement strand
GGAACGGAAAACAAGAGCAACCTCGGTGCCAACGCGATGCTGGGCATTTCGCTTGCGACTGCAAAAGCTGCCGCCCATTTCACAAGTCAGCCGCTTTTTCGATACCTGGGCGGAACGCAGGCGACATTACTTCCGGCTCCGATGATGAATATCGTGAACGGCGGCGAGCATGCGGACAACTCGGTTGATGTTCAAGAATTCATGGTCCTGCCACTCGGCTTTGAAACTTTCAGCGACGCACTTCGATGTGGTTGCGAGATATTTCATCACTTGAAGAAAGTCTTGCACGACAAAGGTCTGAACACTTCCGTCGGAGATGAAGGTGGATTCGCACCTGATCTTGGCAGTAATGAGGAAGCCTTGAATTTGATCATGAGCGCGATTGAAAAAGCGGGTTATCGCGCAGGCGAACAAGTTCAAATCGCACTCGATGTGGCTGCCACCGAATTCTTTAACTCCGACAAAGGCGTCTATTCGATTGATGGCAAAGAACTGGATTCCGGCGCGATAGTTGACTTCCTGGCAGATTGGTCCGATCGTTACCCGATTTGTTCTATCGAAGACGGGTGTAGTGAAGACGACTGGGAAGGCTGGAAGATGATGACCGATCGATGTGGCGATCGAGTGCAGCTTGTCGGCGATGATTTGTTCGTCACCAATACAACTCGACTACAACGTGGCATTGATGAAGGCATTGCGAACAGCATCTTGATCAAAGTCAATCAAATCGGCACCCTGACCGAAACAATTCGTGCAATCCACATGGCTCAACGCAATGGCTATACGAGTGTTGTCAGCCACCGTAGTGGAGAAACGGAAGATGCGACGATTGCCGACCTGGCGGTTGCTTTGAATACCGGCCAAATCAAAACGGGATCTGCATCGAGAAGTGATCGGATGGCCAAGTACAATCAGCTGTTGCGAATCGAAGAACTTCTCGGTGATGGTGCCGTTTACGCCGGTCCAATTCTGGCGAAAAAGCACAGGCAAATGGCTTCGGTTTAAGAAGTCCGTTGAATCAACGAGTTTTTCGAAATAATCGGTCGAACGATACAGGCTCTGGCAACGTCTTTAACAAGGGGACGATGGTTTCTGGTTGTTAGAAACATAAGACTGTTGCGCCATGCGACGCACCGTTTGAACCCGTTTAAACCAAAGTCGTGTGGCGAAAGGGGAGACGATGCCGGATTGGATCGCGGAAAACGCTTTCTTGCCGTTCATAACCGGGCTGCTGTTCACCGGTATTCTTGGTGCGTTTGCATTTATGCTGCAAAGCCGAAGTCTTGCGATCGTAGCGAGCATTATTTGCGTCCTCTCGTTTGGATTAATCTTTGCGGAACGGTACATCATTACGGACAAAGAGAAAGTCGTCAGTCGACTCTATGCCGTTGCCAACGCCGTCGAGTTCAACCGTCACGAGGAAGTCTTAACGTACATGAAAGCGAACTCGTTGGCATACAAAAGTGCCAAGGTTGAAATGCCGCGCTACGATTTTCGTCGCTGTAGCATCACTGGAATTAAAAGCGTTCAGGTCAATGAAAACACAATTCCGAAAACTGCGACGATGACCTTCGTCGTGTTCGTCGACGTCAACGCGCCATCATTTGGGCATGATGGATTCGGTCGCCGTGAAGTCACAGTCTCGCTTGAACAACAGGACGACGAAAGCTGGCAGATTATCGGCTATTCACATCGGGATCCGCGCAGCGGAGCTCGGCTGTAAACGAGTGTAGACGCAATTGTCCCAATTGCACCGAGTGTTGATCTAACCGTTGCAACGCCTGTTTCTACACTGTTCGGCCAATTGGAGCATTTTCAAAATCAGTATTCAGCTTCTGTCATTCTGAAGGAGCTTGCGACTGAAGAATCTTTCGATCCTTCGCGTAGATCCTTCACCTCGTGCCTCGGTTCAGGATGACACAAGTGCAAATCAACTCTGAAAATGCTCTAAGCGATACGTCGTCGTTTGAATGAAAGCGCCTTCTCGTAGAGCGATATGTACTTGTCGGCTTGAGCCACAATATCAAATTCCTCCTGCATCATCGTGCGGGCTCGAGCGGACATATTCTTTCGCGTGTCAACATCGTCGACCAGTTCCGAAATCCGATTGGCGAGTTCGTCTTCGTTACCCAATTCAGCCAGCCAACCCGTCACGCCGTCGCGGACATATTCGGGAATGCCTCCGGCGTTGAATCCAATCACGGGCGTCCCGCAGGCCATGGCTTCCAAACCGATTTGCGGTTGGTTGTCTTCTCGTGATGGTACAATCACCATGTCGGCAGCCGAATAGATGAGTGCCTGTTTTTCTTCCGAGTCGACATAACCCATTGAGTTCATCTTTGGCAAGCCTTTGACTTCCGGAATCTCTCCCGATCCAAAAACCAGGCACTCGATTTCTGAATTTGTTTTGATTTTGGGAAGACTCTGGATGAGATGGTGAAAACCTTTTCGCTGGTTTCGAATGTCTTCGGCTCCAAATCCGATTAAAACTGCATCGGTGCTCAGCCCCAATTCGAGCCGAGCCAATCGCTGATCAAGCGGGCGAAATTTTTGCAATTCAAACCCAAGCTTGATTACGCTAAACGTTGTTTGAGCCGGCCATATAGAACTTTGTTTGGCTAAGTCGCAAAGCCACTGACTGGGAGTGACGACGTGGATTTTTTTGCTAGCCAACGCTCTGCGTTTGATGCGAAATGAATCATACGACACATCGCGCGGATCGGCATCGACGACTTGAGGACAATCGCCGCAGCCCGAATTGAATTGCTGACAACCGTTGCTGTAATGACACCCGCCAGTAAACGGATTCATGTCATGGAGCGTCCAGACAATCGGAACGTGATCCGGGATTGCTCCAAAGAAAGTCGGATAATCGGCGAGATAAGAAATCCAGTGCAAGTGAATAATGTCCGAGTTGACTTGTTGCCAATTCAACCTCGTGGGCTCGGGTAGTTGAGCCATCGCGAAGACTTCTGCAGACTTGTCGCGATCTTTTAGATGTTTGTCATACTGACGATAGACTTTGCGTTTTCGCCGTTTCTCCGCCTTTTGACCAATGATTCCCAGCAACGAGTTATTTGAGGCTGAATGAAATTCGATCTGCTGAAATGAAGGATCCTTTGGCCGATCGCGATCCGATATGTGGTAGTAAAACCGGCTACCGATGTTGCGATTAAACAATTGAAAGTGGATTCGTTTGGCCGCAGCGGCAGCCCCTCCATAAGGAAACGTGTTGAAATGGCTGACGATCATGATTGTTAACTGTTGAACAGGTTTTCGAACGATTTCCCATTTGTGTCGTTCTGTGAGATGTTGTCGTTATCAAAACGCATGTCGTAATTTTCGTTTAACCGCTGGGCCAGCGGCCAATGGCACTTACTTTAGGACCCAACCTCTCCCAAGTTGGGAGAGGTCGAAAAAAACTACCGATCACCCTGGTTATCACTACGCGGCTGGTCGAATCTGTTTGCGACCGTGGTCTTTCTCGAGCCGCTCTTTGGCTAACAACATGTTCTCCAACATCGCCCGGTGACCACGACGCACGAATTGGACTCGCACCCGACGCTGCCAACTCTCAATTTGATCGCGCACGGGCGACCAGTTCGCAGACTTCATTTCGACGGTCGTCAAAGGCTTCACGCATTGATCAATAAAGGTGTCCTTGTCCTGCATGAAACCGTGCAAAAGAACTTTTTCCGGATCCAACAAATCGCGGCGGACCCGGTGTGTGTTTGAAAACGTGATCTGCTGGGAAGCTCTCACCTGTCCGACCAGTTTTGCATGGCCGTAGACAGACATGTCAAAGACACCAATTCGTGCTTCGGGCGGCATGACGTTTGAAAAGTTGATCGCGTAACAGGCCCCTCCATTCACGTGGGGATCAAGAATCAACTTTGGCTGTCGGAACAACCGATATTTGAAAACCTCGGGAACGTAACAGCCCATCATCACGGGCGTTTCATCGTGATACCATTCGTTGGACAGCCGTTCCAGCCAATTTGGTTTCGCTGGACACATATCCGATTCCAGCCAGAGACTGAAACCCGTGCTGCCTTGATATTCTTTCGCGACAAAATCCATGGCATCCCAGTACATCGCGGTCGGCCCTTCCGGGTATCCAAAGACTTGCGATGGGCATTTGAAATGACGAGTGGGAGCGATTTGCGAATAAGCCTCGAGAAGTTCTTGACTAAATTCCGCCAAAGGGCTGGCTGTGAGCAAAAAGCTGTGCGAAACATTCTGCTTGGGAAAGCTCTGCATCAGCCGGGCAATTTTGAGATAACGATTGATTTCGTCCTGACAATAGTATGGCAGGATGATTACGTGATGTTGTTTTGACATTCGTTGATTACGCTGTTTGGGTTGCAAATATGTCAGTGGTTTTTATTGAAAAAACGCTCGTGAAGTCAATTGCAATCGAGCAACAAAAAAAGCATGTTTACATGGATTGCGGAACTACAAAAATGCTGGTTCGCGGAGCAAACCGATGTATGACAAACGCTAGCAACGACGGCGGATTCCTGTTGCGATTGACCTGATTGAATTCTTGTCTGTAATATCCGCCGGAATTTCACTTGCACATACAACGCGAACACAGGCTAACCGGTCCACAACGAACGTTGGGTTCTGGTTCGCATCGAAGGAGCCAGTCTTTGGCCAACTTTTTCCTCATCGATCATTCACTACAGCAACCCGGCGGGCATCACGCCGACTATGCGCGTTGTGTCGCTGAGGCTGCAATCGACATGGGATTCAAAACCACGATCGGAACTCACTCCCGTCTTGGCCGATGCGACTCGATTGATCAATTGGGAGAAGTGCGCAGGGTTTTTCGCCAGACGACTTACCAAAAAGACAGTTACCTCGCCGGGCTCCGTCATTTGACGCGAGCAAAAACCAACTTCTTAAGATACGACTCAAAGAAGCGTTCGCTTGCCAACTTGACTCGTTTTCTACGAGAGCGACGGCACCGCAACCGTCGTGAAACGTTCATCCGGGGTTTCGCAAAGGACTGCCAACGATTTTTTGGTTCATCCTTGTTCAGTAACGGAGACCACGCGTTCTTTACGACCGTCTCTGAATTGGAGCTGATGGGGTTGGCAGCATTTCTTTCAAATCATCCGAGATCATTGCAACTCCACTGGCATTTGCAATTTCATTTCAATCTGTTTGATGGCAGAACGCCCGAATATGACGAACAACAGGACGTGGCCCTGGCGATTCAGTCGTGTTTTGACGCAGCCCTCGCACGCATCCCGTATCACAGTCTTCATTTCTATACGACTTCGGAAACATTGGCCGACCAGTACAATCGTCTGCAAGTGGGCACATTTGACGTATTGCCTTATCCGGTGTCGCCGGCTTTCGGAAAAGTATTTGCCGATCCGGTTGGCGATTCGAAATCGCAATCCATCAAAATGCAACCAGATCGACCGTTGAGGCTGACGTGTCCCGGTGGCATTCGTCGTGAAAAAGGTCACCTGGATTATTTACAACCTTTGGTCGATCAAATCTGGACGACGCACATCGCAACCGGCAAAGTCAAGATTGCGGTTCAGCGTTCGGCCAAGTCAAAATTGGAATTAAACCAGCCCATCGAAGCCAGTTTGGCGGAAGCGCCAGTCGAATACCTGGCTCACCCGTTGACCGATCAAGCCTATATTGAGTTCATCAAATCTGCGGACTGTGGACTACTTTTTTACGACAGTCGCGCTTACTTCAGTCGGCGCGCGGGCGTCCTCGGAGAATTGTTAAGCTGCGGTAAACCCGTCATCGTTCCATCGGGTAGCTGGTTGTCGGAGCAGTTACAGCGTCCGATTTTCCAACATGTCAGGCGACTCGTGACTCAAGACAATCTTGTCCGCAAATTGGACACGCACGAACTAAAGTTTGACTCTAATAATGTACCCTTGCCCGGTGGGGTGGTTTCGTTTGATCAATTTCGACATCCTTTTGAGATGACGTTTGAGCCAGCTCAAGGCGAGACGGGTATGGTGTTGAGTTTTGATTGGCATTGGCCGGACGCACCGGGAGTTTTCGCACGCATTGAAGTCGAACAAAATGATGCCCGCGGAAATCTGATCTGCGCAGCGTGTCAGGTCGTCGGGCATCGCCGCGAGTTCGCTGATTCGGCGGCGTTTTTTCGGTTGTTGCCAGAGACTCACAAAGTCGGAATCAGATTTCGCAACGCTTTCCACGATTCAAATGCCAGTGTCAAAAACGTGCAAATCGCCACTTTATCGCTGAATCCAGACGACACACCTGTCGGCGCAGTTGGTATCGTGGCCGCGGATCAGAATGACTTGCCAAACTGCATTGACGAACTTGTCAAACACTATCACCATTACCGGACAACGGCTGAAGAATTTGCTTACAGTTGGTCAAAGCAACATCAACCAAGGAGAACGGTTGCACATTTGATTTCAACTGAAGAGCAATCTTTGAGAGCTGCGTAGGCAACGAAAAATGGATGCTTGATGGCGTCGGGAACGGGGACTTAATGAATATTCTGGTTGTTGGTGGCGCGGGGTATATCGGTTCGCACATGAATCGCCTTTTGGATCGGCATGGCCACAAGGTGATCGTTCTGGACAATCTGTCGACGGGATTCGCTTCTGCGGTAAAAGTCGGCGAACTGGTCGTCGGTGAGATGGCAGATCGTCAGCTTGTCGAGCAATTATTGGGCGATCATAAGATCGACGCGGTTATGCATTTTGCAGCATGCGCACTTGTCGGTGAATCCGTCGCGGAGCCGGCTAAGTACTACCAAAACAATGTCGTCGCGGCGATCTCTCTGCTCGAATCAATGCGACGAACGAACGTTAAGAAAATCGTCTTTTCGAGCACCTGTGCGACGTATGGCATTCCCGAAACGGTTCCGATATCCGAAGCGGAGACGCAAGCACCAGTCAATCCGTATGGGTTCACCAAGCTGGTCATTGAACGAGCTTTAACGGATTATGCCCACGCATACGATTTCGGATTCGCCGCACTGCGATATTTCAACGCCGCAGGCGCCTCGGCCGATAACCAAATCGGCGAAGATCACAATCCGGAATCGCACTTGATTCCCATCGTGTTGCAGGTTGCCCTGGGGCAGCGCGAATACATCTCGATCTATGGAGACGATTGGCCGACACCTGATAAGACCTGCATCCGCGACTATATCCACGTCGACGATCTCAGCGCGGCTCATTTGGCAGCTCTCGAACGAATCAAACTTGGCGAAGGCATCAAAGTCAACCTTGGCACCGAACGCGGCTATAGTGTTCGAGAAGTAATCGCAGCTTGTCGCGAAGTCACAGGCTGTGACATCAAGGAAGTTGTTGGACCTCGTCGCCCTGGCGATCCACCCGAGCTTGTAGCAAATGCATCCAAAGCTCGAGAGGTTCTAGGTTGGGTGCCTGAATATCGGGAAATCAAACCGATCGTAGAAACCGCCTGGAATTGGCATCGTTCTCATCCAACCGGCTATAACAAAATTAACGAAGAATGAGGCAGCAATCCGAAACGGGCCGTTTCAAGTCGACTTGCGCAGCAGTGCAAATACGATCGCCAACACAATCGCACCGATAATGATCGCAATACTGTTTTGAATCTGCCTTTTTCGTCGCAGCTGTTCGGGCGGAAGCGAAATCAAGTTAATCTCTTCACCTTTGTGCGTGATCGTAACGAACCGATCATCGACTTTGCTAAGCCCGCCCTTGCCATCCGGCAAAATAACCTTTTGATCAGAATCGTGACGGCGTCGCAGGGCCAGTTGCTGGGGATCAAGCACGTCAAATCTCGGCGGCAGGAGATGGTCGATGTTTTCCGGTTCATATTCCGCATCGGTTTCCGCATCGGTTTCCGCTGCGGGTTCCGTTTGCGAGCTCGCTTCCTCTCGCGGAGTCCCAACAACCTGTGACAAGCCGGGCGTCACGGGTGGAATTTCCGCTTGTTGATCGAAGGAATCCGCCTCCGCCTGGCTTACCGGCTGGGCCGCTGAGTTTTCTTCAGTTTTTGGTTGGTAACCCGGTGCAAACAAATCGCTCTCGTCAACTTCCTCTTCCGACGGATCGCGCTTGCGAACTTCGATTTTCGGCGAAGGCGGATCAGGTAATGGCGAAGAAGCGGGCTGAATGAGGATCGTCGACTGGCAATGAGGGCAGCCGACCTGTTGTCCCTGCATATCCGGCGTTATCGCAAACTGACCGCTGCAAACCGGGCAGCCAAAGACCTCTGTTTCGAGTGGTTGATTCGGCGGCGGCTGGCTTGGCGCCGGCGGAACGCTGGCCCCAATTTCAGGCGGTACCCGAACCGCCTGATTACAGTTGGGACATTGAATAGCCTGGCCAGCCTGTTCCGGCAGAATTCCGAACGGTTTAGAACATAGCGGGCATTGAAGAATTGGCGAACTCATCTCAGGCAAAGACTACTGACCTGTCGTATTGAATATGCGATCTCCCGCGTCCCCAAGACCCGGTACGATGAACTTGTCTTCATTTAGCATTAAGTCGATCTGGCAGGTGTGAATCTCGACATCCGGGCACTCCTCTTGCAATCGTTGTATTCCTTCGGGCGCCGAAATGATCGAAAGCATCTTGATCAGAGGCACGCCCCATTTCTTCAAAGCATTGCAGGCCATGACGGCTGAACCGCCCGTTGCCAACATTGGGTCGAGCACAAATGCCACATCGACTGGCGCCTTTTCTGGCAGCTTGCTGTAGTACCGCACCGGTTCGGCAGTTTGTTCGTCGCGGTACAAACCCAGATGCCAGACCTCGGACGTCGGGATCATATCGAGCATCACTTCGACCATCCCAATTCCGGCTCGAAGGATCGGGACCAAGCCGATGCGATGGAGCAATTGTCGCCCGAGCATTTTTTGGATAGGCGTTTCAATTGGTTTTTCCGTGGTCTGTAAATCGTGCGTCGCAGAGTAGGCGAGCAAAGTCGACAAGCGATTAACGGCGCTTCGAAATTCACTTGAACTGGTGTTTTTGTCTCGCAAAACTGTCAAATGACAGTCGACAAGTGGATGCTCAATTAACTTGGGTGCCGGCATTTGGATGGTTCGGATCTGCCTGTGGAATGGATGCGAGCTTCGTCACAATGATAGTCGCCCCGCACGCTTAGTTAAAGGGACATTGACTATTCACGAATCGTCGAACGGGATCGTTTTTGTTTCGTGAACAACCATCCCGCAAGAAGTGCGACGGGCACGGCCAAAGAAATCGCAAGTGCTAAACCAACCCAACCATTTTCAACGGACAATTGTCCCAATACCGCGTAGGCTACAGCCAAACCGAGATTTGCGGCAAGCACCACCGGCCAAAACAACTTCGCAGGCATTCGACCAAGCCCGGCAAACAATACGGACGCTTCAGCCACAACAGGCAAGGCCCGACAAAATACTAGCGCCCAAACTCCCCATCGTTCAGCCAGGTTCTCAACGTCCTCCAGAGATTCCTGTTTAGAAAATCGCTGAGCGATTGGAGCCCCCCACTTGGCGGCGAGCCAATAACCCAATGCACACGAAAGATTCAGGCCAATCCACGTTGCAACGGCCCCGCTGAACGCTCCGAGGATTTGCCCAGCAATGGTTCCGACAAAGCTCGAGGGAATCGGCAACAGGATATCAACGGTTAAGGACAAGACCACAATTATGAAAACTGCGACCGGTTTTTCCCTTAGCGATGGATGGCCAATCCACGATTCGATCGTCGGCTCAAGATAGGCGCCGAAGATGACAAACGGAATAATCGGCACCAGTAAAACGGCCAAAATCAAAAGAAATAGTCGCAATTTAAAATCCGTAGTTGGACCATATTTGCCATTCAGGCTGAAGGTAGTGGCTACAATCTATCAGGGTGGTAATTTG
>CAMYNE010000032.1 GCA_947259675.1 uncultured Pirellulaceae bacterium | reverse complement strand
GACTCTTCCGAATAGATATCAGTCAATTCAGCCAACGCGAATTCGTGAAAAGTAGGAAACTTTTCGTTCAAAAATGGCATCGCGTTAGAACTGCAGCTTTTACCGCGAATCGGAAAACATTGGTCTCCTTCCCATTCCGCTTCGACAAGGTCAATTTCACCGTTTTCGTCGAAATCGCTAACAAACAATTGGGCCGGCATTTTCTCACTTGCATGATATTTCGTATTCAGTCCAAAATTGGTCGCCACAAAATCGGTATCGCCATCCTGGTCCAAATCCCCACCAGCAATTCCGTTCCACCAGCCCATCGCGTCGGCCAAACCAGCTTCCTCGGTCCGATCGACTAATTTTCCCTGTTGGTTTTCAAGGTATTTGATGGGACCCCATTCCAACGTCAACAACAAATCGATCCAACCATCCCGATTAACGTCGGACCAAATAGAAGAAGTTACCAGACCGATGCCTTTTAGAGAGGGAGCTGTCTGTTCATCCGCAAGTTCAAAGCGTCCATCCTGATTGTTGAGCAGAAACGAGGTCTGGGGTAAAGGCCAGAGCTTTTGCTTCAGCCGCGTCCCGACGAACAAGTCAATATCGCCGTCCTGATCGTAATCCGCCCCCGATACACAGCTTCCCGAACTTTGCAGCTTGGGCAATGCCTCGGATGGGGCTGTTGAAAAGTCGCCCTTGCCGTCGTTCAAATAGAGTCGATCGTTTATCTCGTCTCTGGTCGGTCCCGATTCGACGCCACCGCTGACAACGTACAAATCCAGGTCGCCGTCCCCTTCGGAATCAAAAAACAGGGCGCCCATGTCCTCCGAGGCGCTGTGGTCATGCCAAGGTCCCCGTTTAAGTTCAAAACGACCTTGATCATTATGCAAAAACAATTGGGACAACTCGCCGGTGGCTCCGCCGACGAAACAGTCGTCTCGACCATCTCCATTGACATCTGCCCACGCGATCCCGGGACCTAATTGCGAAAGCTTGTTCGGCAAAAGCGGCTGATGCCGGAAATCATCGAATTCCACTTCGATGTGTTTGGATTTGGGCCCGCTATCAACGTTCTTGCGAAAGAGCGTTTTGACAATCTGCTTGTCGTTCTGCTCGGGAGCACCAAGTCTCGGCTCGACAATCGTCACCAATTGATTCGCATCGATATCATCAAATTCCTGAACAATCCCACAGGGCCATTTGACTCGCAAGTTTGAAATGGTTTCCAACTCGCCAATTCCGAAATGCACAACAGGCTCATCCGCGGACATATAGCCCCGGGCGAGAATCAATTGTCTTGCCTGGATTCCTTTTTCAGTTTCGATGGTAACCTTGGCACCGATCCCGTTTCGGTTGCTTTGGGTACCGACGAGTTTGATGGCGACCCGGTTTCCCTGGCAGTCGTTGCGATAGACGCCAAGGGGCGCGTTCAGATTGTTGACAATCAGATCAAGATCGCCGTCACCGTCAATATCGGCCGAAGTGGATCCATTGCTGAGCCCAAAATAATTGGTGCCCCAATCCGCATTGGCGTTTTCGAACTTGAGGTTGCCGAGATTGCGAAAAATCAGGTTTTCCTCTTCGAGCGGTTTCATTTTCAGGATGAAATCGTCAGCTTCCTGCTTCCTGCCCGCGGCCAATAGCTTTTGATGTTCGCGTTGTCCATCCGAGTCATTCATATTTCGACCGACTCCATTGGTGAAAAAAACGTCAACAAGACCGTCGCAGTCAAAATCCGAAAACTTGACGGACCAGGTCCAGTCGGTCGAGTCCAATCCTGCGAGGTTGGCGATTTCCCATAACCGCTTGGTGCCGGAGTTCAAATAACATGCATTACGCATAAACTGCCGGGGTTTACCAATGGTCAGAAACCAGGCCGAGTTGCCCATCTCACCCATCGTCGTTTTCTGTTTGTAATGAGTCGTGCTCGACATGTCGGCGATCAGAAAATCAATCCGGCCATCGTTATTGATGTCTGCAGCGTCGGCACCCATCGAAAACCAGGGTGTCGTTCCGATCGCGGTTGCGATGACATCCATAAACCTGCCGTTACCAAGATTTTCATAAAGATGGTCAGGCGACTTCAGGTCGTTACCAACATATAGGTCCAATAATCCGTCGTCGTTGTAGTCCCACCAAGTTGCCGACAGACCCATATCAAACCCGTTGATCCCGGCCGCGTTAGTGATGTCTCTGAAATTGCCGCCACCATCATTTTGAAAAAGAATGTCACGTTGGCCGGCTTCCTGTAAACGGTCTTCCAGCAAAAAGTATTGATCTTGATAATCTGGGTGAACCGTCCTGCGACCGTTGACAAGTCTCATTTTCAAGTTCGGAGATTCTTCCGCAATCGAAAACACTCGATTGTTCAACAAGTACAGGTCCAGATCACCATCTTGATCGTAATCTGCAAATGAAGCCATTGTTGAGGCGCCGCTGTAAGCGACATTGCGCTGCTCGGCTTCCTCTTCAAAGGTCCCGTTTTGTTGATTGATGAATAGTTGATTGGGGCCGTTAATATTGCATACATACAGATCCAGAAATCCATCATTGTTAACGTCGGCAAATGAAGCACCGGTTCCCCAGTACAGCTCACCACTCAGATCCCCGGCGGACCCGGTGACGTCGAAGAATTTCCAAGGCTCGGTTTGCCGGTAGAGTCGATTTTTGCCGTCTTGCGAAACGGCAAATACGTCGACCAATCCATCGTTGTCGTAATCTCCAGTGCAGATACCGGCTCCGTTGAGCAAGTATTTGCGCATGTTTTCCGGCTTGAGTTCGTTGATCATTTTGAGGCCCGTCTGACGACCGTCCAACTGGGTGAACATCGTCTCGCCAGTTTGTTCCGAAGGGCTCTTCAAAGGTTGAAACGAGATTTCCGGCGGCGGACCAGAATCAACTTTTTTCTTTTTTGCCTCTGAACCTGTGCAGCCCAGGCAGACAATCAAGGACACGACAAAACAATAGTTTCGTATCGTTTTTTGGCGAATATCGCCGGTTTTGGTTTTCACGATTCGTCCCATTTGCAGAGAAACTTTTCAAGCATATTTTTTTCGGGGCATTTGGCCATAATAGCTTTGGTTTCCACAAAGAAAACGTCAAATTCTCTTATTTTTCATGACATCGCCGTTTCTCACGTGCCAAATAATGGCGCGTGCCAATTGCAACGAGATTGAATAGATTAAACCTCCCAAAGTGTTCTAATAAGTTTGCTTTTTGCTTTTTGGACATCGCGTAAAAATTGCCGCGATGAGTGTTTCTTACCACTTTTTACTGAATGTTCTTATGATTCGAATCTTCAAAACTATTTTTTTCGCCGCCATGAGTTGCGTTTGGGCTGCTTCCAGTTTATTGACTGTCCAAGCCCAACAAAACCAGTTAATCCACCAGGAGCCGAAAAGCGGTGGGTCGGATCACGAAGCCGATGGAGAAGGTCATGCCAAACAGTTCGTTGGCATTGAACGGGTCTTCTCAACGTTGCGATTTGACAGGCCGGTCTATTTGACCGGGGCGGGTGACCAAAGCCAGAGAATTTTTGTGGTCGAACAGGCGGGCGTGATTCGCTGGTTTTCGAAACAGGAAAAACAGCCGACTAGCGATATTTTTCTGGACATTCGTGAATGGATCAGCCGCCGGGGCAACGAGGAAGGCTTGATCGGGTTCGCATTTCATCCCGACTTCAAAAACAACGGCTACGTGTATTGCCACTTCTCATCAAAACGAGACAAAGCGGAAGGCCAACGTGCTGCTCCCAACATTCTTTCGCGTTTCAAGATTTCAGAGGATCCAAACAAAGTTGATGTCGACTCAGAACTGGTGTTGATGAAAATTCAGCAGCCGTACGAAAACCACAATGGTGGATCGCTCGAGTTTGGCACGGATGGTTATCTTTACCTTTCCCTGGGAGATGGGGGTTATCGAGACGATCCACAGGGTAACGGGCAGAATGTATCTACGTTGCTTGGTTCAATCTTGCGAATTGATG
Organism: uncultured Pirellulaceae bacterium; assembly: GCA_947259675.1. GTDB lineage: Bacteria > Planctomycetota > Planctomycetia > Pirellulales > Pirellulaceae > Mariniblastus. The sequence continues at coordinate 5,915 of CAMYNE010000032.1, read as the reverse complement.
TCGACCGGCAGGATGAAGGGAAGCAGTATTCAATCCCAGCGGATAATCCGTTCATCAATGTTCAGGACGCCAGACCTGAGATTTATGCAATCGGCTTGCGAAACGTCTGGCGTTTTTCTTTTGACCGGGAAACCGGTGACCTGTGGGCCGCCGATGTCGGTCAAGATCGTACGGAAGAGGTCAACATCATTCGCAAAGGCGGCAATTACGGCTGGAACCGATACGAAGCCAAAGACGATTTCAAACCTAAAACAGCCATCGAGAGAAGCGAGCTGGCCATTGAAAGACATGACCAACCGGTGGCGTTCTATGGTCGCCAGTGGGGCGGATCGATCACCGGCGGGTATGTTTACCGAGGCAAGAAGTTTCCCGAGCTTGATGGTTCGTATTTCTTTGGCGACTACATGACCGGGAACCTCTGGCGAACCAAAAAGGACGACAACGGTGAATATCAGACCGAACTCGCGCGTCGGACCGGGCGAAGCATTGCCTCGTTTGGTGAAGACGATGACGGCGAAGTTTACCTGCTCAGTTTCGACGGTGGGATCTACCAGGTCGTGTCAACCGACGAACCGGAAGACACATTTGAAGATTGGCCAAAGCGAATATCGGAAACCGGTCTGTTTACTTCGACGAAGAAATATCGAGTCGCCGATCACTTGATTCCGTACGAAGTCAACGCACCTTTCTGGTCGGATGACGCCGAAAAGAAACGCTATTTCATCTTGCCCGAGGGTAAGACACTTGGCTATCGACATGACGGTAGCTGGGAGGTGCCGGTAGGCGCGACGATCGTAAAAAATTTCCTCGTCAACGAAGGACAGCGGAAGCGGATGTTCGAAACGCGGTTGATCAAACGCACAAAAGAGGGCTGGGAGTCCGCCACCTACGTTTGGGATAAAAGCGGCGATGCCGAACTGCTGCCCAACGGAAAACAGTTTGAATTTTGGAATCGAGGAATCCAATCGTGGCATGCTCCTTCTGCTTCGGAATGCTCAAGTTGTCACGTAGACGCTTCTGGATACGTGTTGGGGCTAAACACGGCACAGCTTAATCGAAGTACACCGGCAAGTGGCGACAAGAATCAAATCGTCGAGTGGGCACAGAAAGGGATGCTTGATTTGCCAGACAGTTTTGATGCGTCGAGCGCTCCCAGGTATTGTTCACCAATGGACGAGTCGTTTGATTTCGAAACGAGAGCGCGGGTCTGGCTGGACGTTAATTGCGCAATGTGTCATCAACCGCTAGGACCCGGTAACGCCAACATTGATTTGCGATATGCGACGGCACTGGACAAGACCGGCACGATCGGTGTGCGACCCGCGCAGAATGATATGGGCATCAAAGATAGTCTGTTAATCGCGTCGGGAGAGCCGGACAAGTCGCTGCTCATTCTTCGCATCGAAACTTTGAGCGAAGGCCGAATGCCCAGTATCGGAAGTAATCAGGTCGATAGAAACGCCGTAAAATTGTTGACTGAATGGATCAAGTCAATGAACCCGTAGAATTTTGCTACAACGAGAAGCTGTCGAGCCGTGATGACAATCGACGTTCGAAGTAACATGTGAAATGTGAATAACTGAACTTTCTCAGCGTGATTCCGAAAACGCAAAACAAATCGGGATGCTGGGTGTTCAATTAAGGACGACTCGATACTGATAAAGTCAGTGTTTTGGCACGGCCCCCTAAATGTATCCAAAGCTTAACCCACGAGAAATTGCTCATGACGAAATACCTGGGGACGATGTTAATTGCCGTGATTGTCTCGGCACTTTGCGTTTCCGATCTAAACGCACAACAACGCGACAATCAAGCTCGTCAGGACCGAAACTCAAGAATGGAGGAGATGTTGAAAAGGATGCCGGTCATCGCGGCGCTGGATGCGAACGGAGACAGCGAAATCTCAGCGGAGGAAATTGAAAAGTCAGTTGCCGCATTAAAGGCTCTAGACACGGACGGCGATGGCATCGTGAAGTCCAACGAAATGCTACCTGATAGGAACCGCGCGCGTTCTTCACAAGGCCGACGAGGCCGGCAATCAAGAAGCGATAACGCACCGAAAGTTGGAGATCCGGCTCCCACATTCAAACTAAAGTCGCTCGATGGCGAGTCCGAAACGGATCTTGCTGATTTCAAAGGCAAGAAGCCAGTCGTGTTGTTCTTTGGGAGCTACACGTGACCGCCCTTTTTGAATCAGGTTGATTCAATGGAACAAATGTACAAAACGTACAAAGATGTCGCTGAATTTCGGTTAGTCTACATCACCGAAGCACACGCCGCGGACAGCAACCGGTCGGTCGATTACGCAAAAGAAAAGGGTATCAATCAACACAAGAACTACGGTGAACGCTGCACCACAGCGGAGATGTTGATGAAAGACAAAAGTCTCACGATGCCAACTCTGATCGACGGAATGGATAACGCTGTCAACAAGGCTTACAGCGCACATCCCGATCGCGTGTTCCTCGTTCGAACGGACGGGCATCTGGCAGTCGCCGCTGCTCGTGGCCCATCCGGTTTCAAACCCGCACTTGAACAGACCGAAGAATGGTTGGCCGAGTTCAAGAAGAGTGGCGAAGAGCCAGCACTTCCCGATTCCGAGTAGAGTCTTCCAGCGAAGGAACTTCACATCTGCGTACACCAATCCGTGAGTTGTACCAATGTTTTCGCATCTAGGTTGATCGTGAAGCTCCCACCGCGTAAACGCGGGGGCGTCTCCCGATGCAGGCGAGTTGCACCCAATTCGAATTTCGAACAACACATGTGGGCTTGATTTTGTTATTCGAACATTTTCCAAGGCGATGCCCTGGGCTGGCATTGGCCAACCTTTCGGGCCACAAGTGTTACGGTTTAGTCCTATTCTAAAGTAAGTACATTGGCGCAGCCGCCGCTAGCCCATTTCCGTTTCAAACGCTAACAGCTGTTTCAAAACCCGTCTTTCGTCGACCGTTTATCGAGAACTTTCTTTTTTATATCCCAAGGCTGTTTGCGATCAAACAAGATGCCGTATTTACGATAGTCTTCGTTGATTGCTCGCTCGGCGATACGGTACACCAATTCGGCGTACTGTTCTCGCATTTGATTTAGGTCGCTTAGGTGAGCCTCATCATAAGCCAAATTCGTCATTTCCAGCCGGTCGCCGATGATGTCGAACAATTCTTCGGTTGCCACCATCTCGTTTTCCTGTGAGTACCAGAACAGATATTTCCATTCTCGCGTCACAACCCCGAACGAATGGGTTGTTTCCGGTCCCCAAAAATTCATCAATGCCAGACTCTCGCGAACTTCGGGGTGCTGATTCTCCAATAATGGAAGCAGGCTTTTTCCATCCACGCCTTCAATTTGTTTCAGGCCAGCGAGTTGCAAAATCGTTGGGGCAAGATCAATGCTCCCTGTCAGTGCCCGAGTCCGTACACCTCGTTTCGCTGTCGGCCGACGCGGATCGAAGATGATGAGCGGAACACGAGCTGACTCTTCATACGGAAGTACTTTGGAACCGTAGCCATGTGAACCGCACAAGAATCCGTTGTCGGAAGTGAAGAACACGACGGTGTTGTGGGCGACGCCTTGTCGCTCAAGTTCAGCGGAAATCATGCCCACAGCTTGATCAACACCGTAAACCTGTTGATTGTATTTTTGCATGACGGAGTTGTAATTGTCTGAGTATCCCCATGATTCGAAGCGAGGATATTGCCGTCCCGTGCGACTTTGCCAGGCCAAATGTTCTCCAGCCTTGCGGCCGAAATTCTGCGGTTTCTCGAAAACAGTGTTCTTGTAAACGTCGTCAAACTTTGGATCCGGTGAGACTGGGCGATGTGGAGCCTTGAAGCTGATTGACAAACAAAACGGCTTGTTCGCTGCAACCGACTCCCGAATAAAGTCCTGACCGAAAGCCCCGTACGCGGTAGAAGAATGCGGATACCTTTCCGCGTATTTGACCAACGATTTGTTCTTGGCGGTTTCGTAAAAAGTCTGGCCCGGTCCCCCGCCCCACTTGTCAAAATCCTTGCTCGGCAAATCGTCCATTCCCTCGACTTGAAACCCAAACTTGCCGGCGAATGCGATGCGATAACCGGCCTCACGAAGTAACAAAGGGTAGCTTTTGGACCAATTTTCGGCCGACATTCGGCCGCGGCCAAAGTTGCATCCCGTGCGGTATTCGTACAACCCCGTCATAATGCTCGCTCGACTCGCCATGCAAATCGCGGTGGTGACATAGTGGTTGTCAAAGACCACGCCCGCGTTGGCCAGCTTATCAAGGTTGGGCGTTTTGGCTTCTTTGCTCCCGTAACAACCCATCGTGATCGTCGCTTGATCATCAGTCAGCAGGAAAACGATATTCGGCCTGCGATCGGCGGCCTGCGTCTCTTGCGCTGAACAAGAACACCACGAACCGAATGTGATGAACAAGATGGCGAGCCAGATTCTCGTAACCTGAAAAGGACTGATGTCGCCAATAGTTTTTTTCATCGTGCGAACTTGGAGAGAAAAGTAACGGTTTGGGGTAAGCCAGTCATTTGTCGCGCTCATTTTCGTCAAAACGGTTTTGGCGTTTAGGCAAATGTACTTGGCACAGGTGTTCGATATCCTATCGCATTGTCGCTACTATCCCGAAAAACAGCCAGTAACAACTTTGTGGATTGGGTTATGTTTCATGTTTCAAAGAGTTGCGGTTATGCAGGTTGGTGAGTCCGTTTGTTCCGGAATTGCCATTTTAATGCGAAACGACAGCATCTCCGATAATTCGTGTAAACCCATTTTTGCAAGATGTATCAAAATGGGAACGACCTTACACAGGTTGGCCAATCGTTTGATCAGAATGATCAATTTGAAGTAATTAATCGGGGAAAGTCATGTTCAAGACGCTTGTTGGTGTTTCGTTTTTGTGTTTTGCCACGTTGTTGGCCCATGGTCAAGGAGTTGATCAAGACAGCTTGTCAGACCCGGGTGCCGCGACCACAGCGGCCTGTGATTGTGGCTCAAGTAATTGCGGCGATTGCGGAGACTGCGGAAATGCAGGAATCGGCTGCTGCGGTAAAGTGGGTGGATTCTTTAATAAATGTTCCGGTCAAGGATGTAGTTCGGGATGTTGCGAGTCGGAGGGACGACTTCGCGGAATGGTCAGTCGCGTCGGCGACCTGGTACCGGGATTTGGCAGAAAAGCCGACGATGGTTGCTGTCGATATTGGAATTTCTTCGGTGGTGGTTACCACTTGAACGACTACAGCGGCGATGCCGGCGGCGCAGCTCCCAGCCCAATCACTGGCACGTTTAACGACGGGTTTGTGCTCGGATGGGCAAGAGGTCGATACATTAATGACAAAACCCGTGTCGAAATAGAAGGGTCGTGGCGAAACAATACTGGTAACCTGTGGACGAATAACATGGGCACAGTTCCGTTTGACGGCCAACTCAATCTTTACTCGTCGACGTTCAATATTGTTCGCGAAGTTTTAAGCCGGGAGAAATTCGGTCTTTATGCTGGTGGCGGCATTGGCTACTCCGTCCAAGACGGTGATTTTACCGTAAACGGCAATCACTTTCGATTCGATGACTGGGCCTTTGCCTATCAGGGGTTTGTAGGTTTGAACATGTTTCAGCTTCGCCGAGGCAAATTTTATGTAGAGTACAAGTACCTTGGAAATACACAGACTCAGCTGGAAATGAACGGAGTCGATTTCGATAACTTCAACTACAACAGCCAAAACGTCGTTTTTGGTGTCCGACTAACGCGCTAGATCGAACTGCGTTCTGACCTGAAGATTGACAATACAAGGTCGGCGCACGAGTGCCAAATTTTGTCGTTGTTAGATTTGAAATGGGTGCAACTCGCCTACCTCGGGAGACGCCCCCGCGTTTACGCGGTGGGAGCTTCACTATCAACCTAGATGCGAAAACATTGGCACAACTCAGTT